>NZ_JACSWB010000143.1 GCF_016888135.1 Leptolyngbya sp. CCY15150 | reverse complement strand
TTGGATCAACTAACACTGGAGCAGGTTGCATCAGTTTCTGCCTACGACTTTATCCTGGAAGCACTGTTCTATGCCGCCTCACATTGAACTGGTATCACCCCAAAAAGTTTCTGAGCTGCTGGAGCTTCTAAAAGTTGTTGGCTTGTTCGTGGAAATCAAATCAGAGGTTTTAGTCTGTCGAGACGAAAAGGACAATTTTCTGCTCGCACTCGCCCAAGATAGTCAAGCAGAATTTATGATTACAGGAGATGCGGACTTATTAATTCTTGAAGAGTTCAAAGGAACAAAAATTGTCACCTATCAAGCTTTTTTAGGTCAGATAAGTCTCTAACAATCAAACTCGAAATCCGGCACCGATGAGAGTGATCGCCCAGAGATGAAAATCGTAAACTCTGTATGATGAAGAGCGAGTTTTGCAGGAACATAGACTTATCGTCAGTTGATCTTTTATCCTTACAGCAAAAGGAAACCTTGTTGAACAAACCACCCAAACCTAACGATCCAGATCAAGCCACTGAACCGTTATCCCCCAAATTTTCTAGGGATAGCTGGTTCTTACTCATCTTTGGTGTGTTCTGGGCAGGAATCACTGGGATTTTCTTTTCTCTTCTGCCTGCATGGGTCGGGTTGAGCGGATTAGCGATCGCCATTGTCTACGCCAAGCTGGTATGCCAATTTCAGCAGCGAGCCATCTGGGGCGCGACAGGAATGGCGGTTTTGGTGGCGATCGTCTACTCTACTCAAGACTCCAGCCTTTCTGGTTACATCATCGGTATGACCCTCGCCATCAACGCTTGGATCTTTGGCACCCTAGGAACCACGATGTTGACCCTAATGAGTCACCAACAAGCTTTTATCAGACTAGCCGGACTGTTTGCCGGGGCCTTGGGCATCGGTTGGGCGATCGCCCTGTTCTCAGAATAGACTTTATCGGCAATAGGAGAGAAGTCACTGCCAGTCAACTTCGCCCGTGGTTGTTTGAGATTAAGCGGTTCTGCCAGAGAATTCCGTTGCTTTGCTCGATGGGTCAGGCGAAAATTGTGCAAACCGCAGCCGGTTTCCATGATGTCATTCACGGAATAGTCAACCCAACTACGCAATGGCTGCACCAGAATTTGACACCGTTTGATCCCTCCAATAGATATAGCTGAACGTAGTCGCCCCCTTGCTGCACAAGGGTTTTAAGAAGAGCCTAAAACTAGCCGAAATGCTTAACGTATAAGGCTTTAGCCGCATTAAGGTTAACTCAGGCTTGTCAGTCAACCAGCCTCTGTCTACACATCTCAGTATCCAGATTTCACCCAGATTCAGGACTTATACGGTTGGACGAAGAGCGATCGCCCTTCATTCTAGAGTGACCTAGCCGTCTGAGGTTTGCAGCCCGTCCATGGGTTTGTGAAACAAAATAGGCTGAATGGAGTCTCGGTGACTGAGTTCAGTGCAACACTAAGAGACAACTCATAGGCTGGCGTTGGCTTGGCATGTGGGGTCACAGCCGTTGCCGAACCCATAACGTAGGGCGCGATGAAGGACAGGGTGCATGAACAACGGAATGACTGGGGCAGCGATTGCTATGACGGTGATCGGCTGGACTGTTTCTGTGCAGGCACAGGTGACGCCAGCAGCAGATGGTACAAATACGCAGGTGACGCAAGAGGGCGATCGCTTCCTGATTCGTGGCGGGCAGCGATCGCAGGATGGGGCAAACCTGTTCCATCGGTTTGACGAGTTTGGTCTAGATGCAGGGCAGCGGGCCACCTTCCGCACCCCGTCAACGGTGCAGAACGTCCTGGGGCGTGTGGTGGGTGGTGATGTATCGGTGGTGGATGGATTGCTGCGGGTGAGTGGCAGTTCGGCTAATCTGTGGTTAATCAATCCGGCGGGGGTCATCTTTGGGCCCAATGCCCGCCTAGATATAGACGGCTCCTTTACGGCAACAACGGCGACCAGCCTGGAATTTGGCGATCGCTGGTTGACAAGCACAGAAACAGATTATGCCAATTTAGTAGGGACGCCGACGGCCCTAGCCTTTACGGGCGACGCCGCGACGCTGATCAACGCAGGACGGCTGGCGGTGCCGGCTGGCGAGAGCCTGATGCTAGCCGGGGGCGTGGTGATCAATACCGGTGACCTGATTGCGCCGGGCGGGCAGGTGTCGATTGTGGCGGTGCCGGAGCAGCAGGTGGTGCGCATGAGCCAGGCGGGGCAGGTGCTGAGCCTGGAGTTGGAGACGGCCGATCAGCCAGGTTTATCCCCCAGTCCGATCACCCCCTTGGCCTTGCCGGATTTATTGACCGATCCCAATATCCAGCACGCCACAGGCGTGACGGTGGACGCGGATGGTACCGTACGCCTCGTCGGATCGGGGGTAGCGCTGCCGACCACGGGCGGAACGGCGATCGCCTCGGGATCGATCAACACCGCTAACGTCACCCGTGCGCCCCATCACCCTGAGGTGAACATCCTAGGCGATCGCGTCGGTCTAGTCGGCGCACAGATTGATGCGTCAGGACGCCAGGGAGGCGGCACGATTCGCATTGGGGGTGATTACCAAGGTCAGGGGTCGGTGTTCACCAGCCAGCGGACGGTGGTGGATGCTAGCTCGCGGATCTGGGCGGATGCGATCGCTCAGGGAGATGGCGGTCGGGTGATTATCTGGAGTGACGACACCACCAGCTTTGCAGGAGATATCTGGGCCAGAGGTGGACGGCGATCGGGGGATGGTGGCTTGGTGGAAGTATCGGGGCTCCAAACCCTGCAGTTTTTGGGACAGGTGAATACCCTAGCCCCCCGTGGCAGGACGGGGACGCTGTTGCTTGATCCTACCAATATCATTGTGGCGGAGGTGGGTTTGCCCGGAGCCTTAGTCGATTTAGACGGCGTGGATGAGCTGGCCGACCCCGATAGCATCGTCGGTGCGCCAGGAGTGGTTTCCGACTATTCCCAAATTGCCCCCAGCACCCTGGCAGCCGCTACCACCAATATTATCCTGCAGGCAACGGACAGCATTTTCTTCAACGAGGCCGTCACCATTCCCACTAACGGTGTGGGGCTACGGGCAGAAGCGGGCGGCAATATTGAAGTGAATGCTGCCTTAACAACAACCAATGGAGCAATCGCCCTGATAGCGGGGGATGCCATTCAGGTGAATCAACCGATGACCAGTAACGGCGGAGCAGTGACCTTAACCGCCGGGGGAGTCGTTAACGTATTTAACGGCTTCAACAGCGGCGGCGGCGATATACAAATCAGCTCTGATGCGATCGCCAATGTGATTGCACCACTGCAGTCTGAGGGTGGCGATGTTACCATCAGTGCTGATACCCAATTGAATATGAATGCACCGCTGATCAGTGACGGCGGCACCGTGAATCTAACGGCGGATCAGGACGGCGATGGGCTGGGTACTCTGACGGTGAATGCGGGGATTAATACCGGCGCTGGGGATCTGGTATTAGCGGGTAGCGAGATTGATTTAAACGCCGCTCTCCAAGGTCAAGGCAATCTCCAGCTTCGTCCCAGCAATGCTGCCCAAGATATTATCTTAGGTGGGGCAGGTGCACTATCCTTAAACCTGGATTTAGCAGACCTAGCCGCCACTCAAGGTGATTTTGCAGAGGTTATTATCGGTCGGGAGGATGGTCGTGGCACCATTCAGTCGGCTCAAGATCTTACCTTTAACAATGCTCTGACGCTGCAAGCTGGTGGGCCGGGAGGAAGCATTGATACCAGTGGATTTGCCATCGTCAGTAATAATGCCGTAACCTTTGCAACTTCAGGCGATATCACCACCGGTGATATGACGACAGCTCAAGCACCTGTTACCCTGGAAAGCCTTCAAGGTGCCGTGGATACCAGCGGCGGCGCGATTAACACTGGTCTGGGTGGCGGGCGGGGCGATCGCGTCTCCATCACCGCTGCCAACGACATCATCACGGGCGACATCACCACAGCGGGGGGACGGATTGACCTCAACAGCGGCGGCAGCATCGATACCAGCGGCGGCACCCTGAATAGCCTAGCCCCCACCGGCAATGGCGGGGCGATCGCCCTCTCGGCAGCAGACGATATAACCAGCGGTGCGTTGACCTTGGGGAGTGACGACGGCGGCAACCCTAGCCAGCTAACGGTGGATGCCCCTGGTCGGATCACACTCAATGACGTGATCACGGCCAATGGAGCCGCTATTCGTATCGGCACCACCACGGCACCCTCAGATCTAACTCTCAGCGGTACCCTAACCGACAGCGGGGATATGGAGGTGGTGGCCGATACCTTCCGGTGGCAGAATGCAGCTACTGCTTTTCAAGACAACAGTAACTTATCTATTCGCACTCGGGATAATCTGCAAATTCTCGGAAATGGTGATATTAGAACGAATGGTGGAGCGGTTTCCTTCACCAGCCAGGGTGGCATCAGTATCGATCCAGGCTTAACCATCAATACCCTAGGCAGGGTGCAAGATGGCGCAGTGGCGATCGCAGCCCAGCGCACGATTACCACCGGAGCGATCGCCTCGGGAACCAGTAATCTAGACATCAGCAGCCAGGAGGGTCGCGTAAGTACCGGCGATCTAGAGTCCCAGGGAGGAGCGATCGCGGTTGTCGGCGAAGCCGTACAGATGGGTGACATTCGCACGGGCGGCGGTGATTTAACGGTGACCAGTCGCGGTAACCTCACCACCTCCGCCATTGATGCCCAAGATGGCCGGCGGGGGGGAGCGATCGCCCTCGCTGCTACCAACCTACGCATCACCGATGACCTGAGCACCAACAACAGTCCCATTAGCCTAGATATTGATGGCAACCTCCGCTTAGTAGATGCCACCATCGCCACGGGCGGCGGACAGTTTAGCCTAGAAAGTGATGGCGCGCTGAGGATTCTCGGCAGTGGAGCGATCGCCACCAACGGCAATGATCTGCGTCTTGTAGCTACCAATCTACAGATTTCTGAGGCGATTGAGCTATCGACGGCTGGTGCTAGGAGCGGCAACCTGTTTTTGCAAGCCACCACCGGCAACCTCACGGCTGGGGATTTAACTACGGCGGGAAATCAAGGCGGTGATATCACAGCGATCGCTCGACAAGATCTTATCCTAGGCAATCTTGACGCTAGCGGTACCGGCAGCGGTGGACGCATTACCGCTACGTCAGAAACCGGCGCGCTCACCGTCGGCAATCTAGATACCTCCGGTTCCCAGGGTGGAGATATTAACCTGAATGCGATTACCACTCTGCGCACTGGCAGCATCCGCAGTCGCGGCACGGTAGGCGATGGCGGCAACGTTACCATTGATCCCATTGATGTGGTGGTAGATTGGATTGATGCCCAAGGTGGCAATGCTGGCCGGGGTGGCAATGTGGATATCACCGCCAGCAACACCATTCGGATCACCGGATCGTTTATTGATGATACGGGGCTAGCAGCCAGTATCGCCACGGGCGGCGGTGCGGGCGGCGGTAACATTACCCTGCGCCATGGTGGTAACGGTATCGTACCCTTCATCGTGGGTGATGCCAGCACCAACGGTAGCGCAGCCGTCCTCAGCAGTCGTACTTTTACAATTGATCCCGATTCTTTTCTGTTTACCTACCAAGAAGGTGAGGGAGCTGGACGGATCCGCATTGTCAGCGTACCGCAGCCAGTTGATCCAGAACCACCGGGGCCCGTCGATCCAGAGCCACCGGGGCCCGTCGATCCAGAACCACCGGGGCCCGTCGATCCCAATGACCCATCACCCACGATCGCCCCTCCAGAACAAGACGTTCTCTCCCCCCTTCAAACTACTGATCTTTCGGAGGTCACTCTAGATACCTTGACAGATCTAGAGACCTTCTTTACGGAACAGTATATTTCCTACCTATCCTTACCTGAAGCTGAGATCTCGACTCTGGAAGAAATCCAGGACGATTTAAGAGTTATTTCTGATAGCGTTGGTGTGCGGCCCGCCGTCGTCTACGCTGTGTTCACGCCTCCCGTTCTCAGCCCCGACCCTTTGCAAGAATTGGAAACCCTTGCGGTCGGTCTCAATAGTCCTAACGCCAGCAGCGATCGCCTTGAGATCGTCTTGGTTACCCAAGAAGGACAGCCGATTCGGGTGCTGATATCCGACGCTACCCGCGAACGAGTGGCCAACGTTGCCCGGCAATTTTATCTGTCCGTCACCGATAGCAGCCTGGCTAATACTCGCCTCTACCAGGCTCCTGCCCAACAGCTCTACAATTGGCTGATCGAACCTATCGAGGCAGAACTAGAAGCCCAAGGCATTCAGCATATTTCCTTCGTTCTGGATGGTGGATTGCGATCGCTCCCCATGGCGGCGCTCTATGATGGCGATCGCTTTTTGATTGAAAACTATAGTGTTGGCCTAATGCCTAGCCTGAGCTTAACGGATAACCGCTACGTCAGTCTGCAAAATCTAGGTATCTTAGCGATGGGAGCCTCTGAGTTTCCCGACCAAGAACCGTTGCCAGCCGTGCCTACTGAGTTGAACCATATTTCGTCAGTACCCTTCTTGAACGAAGACTTTACGCCAGAAGACTTAAAACGCCAACGCCAGCGTACCCCCTACGGCATTATCCATCTCGCCACCCACGGTGAATTCTTACCCGGTGGCCCAGGTAATTCCTATATCCAGTTTTGGGATGGACGCTTGGGGCTAGACGGGTTGCGATCGCTTGGCTTAAATAACCCACCCGTGGAACTGATGGTACTCAGCGCTTGCCGTACAGCCCTAGGAGACTCGGAAGCCGAGCTGGGCTTTGCTGGACTAGCGATTCAAGCTGGCGTTAACTCTGCCATCGCTAGCCTTTGGTACGTCAGTGATTTAGGAACCTTAGCGCTCATGTCAGAATTTTACGATCGCGTGGGCACAACAAGCATCCGTGCCGATGCCCTTCGACAGGCCCAGCTAGCCATGCTGCGAGGCGAGGTAGTGCTTCAAGATGGACAACTGCAGACCACAACCTCCTCTCTAGACCTTCCCTCTAGCTACCAGGCACCAGGACGGCAGAGCGTATCTCATCCCTACTACTGGTCTTCTTTTACAATCATTGGCAGCCCTTGGTAATCCTGAACTAGGATAACGTATGCATAAATTGTAGGGTGCTGTTAGGCAAAGCCGTAACGCACCATCGCACAGAGCATTAGCAGCCCTTGGTAATCCTGAGCTATGATACCTTATGTATAAATTGTAGAGTGCTGTTAGGCAAAGCCGTAACGCACCATCGCACAGGATGTTGATGCATCGCACGTAACCATGCTGTAGCTTACTCTTCACAGAGTAGACCATAGGCATTCTACATATCAATAGAGTTTTTTACGTCCTATGGGATCTAACTATCATCCAATATCGCGGGATCCGATCTCAGGGCTGGCGCTATCTTCATCCAAGATCGGCACCCATAGGGTAAACGTGACTTGATTATCCTGACTGCTGGCTTGGATGGTACCCTCTAGGCGAGCCATAAGTTTTTTCACCAAAGCTAATCCTAAACCTGTGCCGCCATGCTTCCAGGGATCTCGACTGGGAATGCGATAGAAGGTGTCAAACATCTTCTCACACTCGTCTGGACTTAGATTCAGACAGGTATTAGCAAGCTGTAGCTCAATTCCCTGCCGCCTTGCCCGCACCGTAAGCTGAATACTACCTTCTGCTGGGGTATATTTACAGGCATTATTCAGAAGCTCTAGGAGAACTCGCTCAAAGTAGAGCGACTCAATCTGCAGAATCGGTAAGTTATCTGGCAGATCCAAAAGCAGGAGCTGATGGTGTTGCTGAACGCGATCGCTAAAGGAATCGACAAGATGGGGCAACCACTGTTTCAAGTCTAAGAGTTCCAACGCATCACTCTGCCCTCCAACCTCTAGTTGAGATAAGTCTAGCAGATCGTTAATTAAATCAAGCTCTCGCTGACCTTCCTCATGCAGGATGCTCAGATAGCGCGCTAAATGCTCATGGGCATCAAGAAGCCCCAGTTGCTTGAGGACAATTTCAATCACCTGCGTCGCCATGCGAATATTAGCGATGGGGGTACGCAATTCATGGGAAATGGTGCTGATAAACTCATCTTTGAGATGGTTCAATCGCTCTAGTTGATCCACCTGCTGCTGGGCAGCGCGGTAGAGGCGAGACTGACGCAGGGCGATCGCACATTGACTAGCCACCTGCTGCACTAAGCGGCGTTCCTGAACAGAAAACGAGCGATCGCAATGGTCAAAAAGACAGAGATCGCCCAACGCACCCTGATCGTCAAAAATAGGATAAACGAGAAAAGATTGCTTTCCCCACAACGGATCTGACCAGCATGGACAATAGTGTACAGTTTGTCGCTCCAGTAATGGTTGATAAAGCTGTGGATCATCTGCCATAGAAATAGTTTGTCCTACATAGGCACAACTCAGCTCAGAATATTCATAATAGATCCGAGACTGATGAGCGGACAGATCGTAGAGCGAGATCCGTCCACCCAATGTGCCTAATCCCTGAGTCACTTCTTGGACGGTGCTTTGTAAAATACTGTGTTCATTGAGCGAATCCCGCACCCGATCGGTAATTCGCTGGAGGATCGCTTCAAGGTTGAGCGCCTGCTGTAGATCCTGGGTGCGCTTCTGAACTTGGTGATCTAAATTACTGTTTAGAGTCTGTAATTGACGGTAAAGCTCTGCCTGCTGAATCGCGATCGCCACCTGAGTAGCAAGTTGGGTCATTAGGCTAATTTCCCATCCTTCCCAATGCCGGGGCGCTGTACATTGCTGCGCCACCATCAACCCCCAGAGGCGATCGCCCGAGATAATGGGGACAACTAGATTAGCTTTGACCTGAAACTGATCCAGTAGTTCTACATAGCACTGGGATAAACCTGCCTGATGCACATCTGCGATCGCCTGGGTTGCACCTTGGCGATACTTTTCTAAACAAGGACTTAAACTAAAACAAGGATCAAAAATTTCCCATCCCTGCATAGACACCCATCCCGGTGCTAAAGACTCCATCACAATCTTGCCCCGGAGGTTGATAGGCAGTTCATAGATCAGCGTGCGATCAGCCTGCAACAGATGACGCACCTCATGCACCGTTGTTTTCAATACCTGATCAAGATCTAGGGATTGACGAATATGTTGAGCAATCTGGTTCAGCACCTGCTCCTGCTTTGCCTGCTGCTGAAAGGCATTCTCCGCCTGCTTTTGAGTCGTAATATCTACATAGGTACCCATCACCCGCCAGGGGCGATCGTGACGATCCTTTTCTGCACTCCCGCGCATTAAAACCCAGCGAATGCTACCGTCTTTATGCAGCATTCGGTGTTCACAGACAAATTGATGGGTGGCATCATTGAGGTGAGTATTCAAAGCGATCGCCACCTTAGAGCGATCGCCCGGATGCACATGTTTTAACCACTCATCCAGATGATTGGGAATGTCCTCTTCGTCATAGCCCAGCATCGACTTGAGGATAGGATCAAGATAAATGTCATGGGTATCTAAGACCCAGTCCCACACTCCCACTTGCCCAGCCTGCACCGCCAGTTGATAGCGATCCTGACTGCGCCGTAGATCAGCTTCCAGCGCTTGGCGATCGGTGAGGTCGGTGAACACCAAAACACCACCAATAATGTCTCCTTCTGTCGTCTGAATCGGAGCAGCGGAGTCACTCACCAGATATTCCTGTCCGGCTAGGCTTTGCAGCACAGTCGGTTCGGGAAGCCGGAAAACCTGTCCATCACCGATCGCCTGGGTGAGAGGGTTGATAAGATCTTGGCGAGTTTGAGCATCCAGCAGCCGCATGACAGCGCTGATCGGTTTCCCCATGGCTGCCTCGGTATCCCATCCAGTCAGGCGCTCGGCCACCGGATTCATAAAGGTAATATGCTGATACGTATCGGTAGCAATCACCGCATCACCTAAGCTGTTGAGCGTGACCGCTAACCGTTGCTCTGAGGCTTCTAGCCGTTGCTCCAATTGCGATCGCTGCAGGGTAATGTTGAGGCTCGTCTGCAGTTCCTTCAGCCGAAAGGGCTTCATTAAGTAACCAAAGGGCGATGTTTTCAGCACCCGCTCTAGGGTTACCTCATCAGAGTGCGCGGTCAGATAAATAACCGGCACCTCATAGTCATGGTTGATAATCGTAGCAGTTTGGATGCCATCTAGGTCTCCCTCTAAACGAATGTCCATGATCACGATGTCAGGCTGCAAGGACTGGGTGACCTGAATCGCTTCACGCCCAGAACTCACGCAGCCCACAACTTGGTGCGTCAAGGACTCCAAAGACTCCTGCAAATGCCAGGCCGCAATCGGTTCATCTTCAACAATAAGGATCTTTGCCATAACGTTCGTCTCGTAAGGTGCAAGGTTGCCCTGAGGGCGATCGCGGAGGAATAGTTCAGGAACTGTAGATCTTTTCAGCCTAAGCACTGCTGGATCATGCTGACCATAGACAACAGTAGCACTCATGTAAAGATGCACGCTCAGAGCAACGTGTCACATCCTTGGGCTAATACCTGATGTATTCAGTCCCTCCCTCTGGAGCACAGAACTCTTATATCAACTACGATAGACTCCTAGACAGACATCGTCACGATCGCAGTAGCCCTCATGCGTAAAACTATCTACCCATCGGGCTAGCAGATATCCGTCAACAGGAGTGACCTCTAGTTAAAACGTCATAAAATGCTTACATTCAGCCATAAGCTGCCTAAATCCACTCATACTGTACATGTTTGGCCGGTCTGGTAGCGATCGCGCCTAAGCTGAGACGTGAAAAGCCTTCTTAGGCGTTCATGATGATGGTGAGCAACCACAGTAGAAATAGAGTGAGCTGTTGCGTGACAATGGCTCAGACTCAGTCCACATCTACACCATAGACTCAAGCAAATCTCCCGTGAAACACTCTTGTAGAACCTGTACGACGTATCAATAGGATTAAGAGCAATAGGATTAAAGATGGATTCGTACTGCTTTCCCCCTGCTCATCACAGGGAGCTGAGTATGAATCAGTTGGTGGCAGCGGACTATCCAGCCAGCCATGCATCTATCATCTACATTTCATCCTACGGATAACAGGGGACAAGATGACTCTGTTGAGGGTAACAGAGTGGTGCTTGAACCGGTTGCTTGAACCTATGCTCATCTTAACCCTTAGCAAACAAAATACACTATAAAGATTATTTACTTAACTTTGCGATGGGAAATAAACGGTAAACACCGTTTGAGGGCTGCGATCGCACTCTAGACGTCCCTTAAGCTGCTGGATCAAAATAGAGACGAGCTTGAGTCCCATGGATTGAGGAGCTTGGGGATCAAAGTCGGAGGGCAAGGCAAGGCCGTCATGACCAACGGACAGTGCATATTCATCAGGACTAACAGCCTGGAGGGACATGGTGAGAGTGCCAGATTGACCGGACTTGAAGCCATGTTTCAAAGCATTGGCAATCAGTTCATTGAGAATCAAACCTAGGGAGATCGCCCGATCGACGCCAATATGGATGCTGGGATCCATGACCTGCTCTAGGGTGACAGGATGGATGGAGGTGGCGTAGGTGCGATAGAGGTCTGCGGTCAGCCGACGAACATATTGGGCAACGTTGATGTTGCACAGGTCATGGGACTGGTAAAGGTGTTCATGGATCAGGGCAATGCTGCTGACCCGGCTTTGGCTTTGCCGCAGAACGTCCCGAGCGGTTGGATCCTGAGTGCGGTTGGCCTGGAGATCGAGTAGGCTAGAAATAATCTGTAAGTTATTTTTGACCCGGTGATGCACTTCCGCCAGCAGCACCTCTTTTTCCGCCAAAGATTCTCGCAACGCAGCTTCAGCCCGCTGCCGTTCGGCCAGTTGCTCTTGGGCCTGATGGTAGAGCTGGGCCTGCTGGATAGCGATCGCCAGTTGATCCGTGACTCGGTGCGCCAGTTCGAGTTCAGACGCCTGCCATCCGGCATGACTAGCCTCTTTCATCAGCGTCAGCGCCCCCCACGTCTCACCATTGACTCTGAGGGGCACAATCAGCCAAGCACCGGGAAACTGATCGGCAAGCGCTTGGTTAATGGGGTCTTCAATGGTACTGGTTTGATCAATACAGATGATTTCTCCGCGCTTGATGCGTTCGGCAAAAGGATTATGGCGATCGGGAATGATGGTGTTTAATGTATCCGGTAAACTCTCGTGACATCGATGCTCGGCAACATGTTGCCAGTATTCTTGCTCAGGACAATACTGCACAATTAAGGCGCGGCTAATGCCCAAGAGATCCACAATCTCGCGAGTCGCAGTAGAAAAAATAGTTTGAATATCCAACGAATTGCGGATGGTCTGCACCACGCGGTTGAGAGACTGTTCTTGCTGGATACAGGCTTGGATTTCTAGCTCTGCCTGTTTGCGATCGCGACTATCACGCACCACAGACAGCACGGTCAGCTTTCCCTCTAGCTCAAACAAATGGGAGTTGATCTCCGTGGGAATGGGTTCACCCGTCTGGCTAAGCAACACCATATCAAACAGAGCTTGGTGATCCTGCTGCAAGCGTTGGGTAATCTCTGGCAACTGGTCATTCATCTCCGGCAGGTTAATATCCTTGGGCGATCGCTGCATGAGTTGCTCACGGCTATAGCCCAAGAGCTGGCAAGCTACGGTATTCACGTCGGAGAAGTTAGATAACTGCCCTTCGGCGCTCAATGGATGCACAAAGATTGCGTCGTTGGCGCTATCAAAGAGCTGGCGATAGCGTTGTTCACTTGTTTCTAGGGCCAGGTCTGCTGCCTGGCGTTCGGTAATGTCCTGCATCACCGACAACACTGAAATTACCTGCCCTTGTTCGTCGGTTAGCGACGAGTTATACCATTCGCAATACACCACCGAGCCATTTTTATGATAGTTGCGGTTGCGATGAATGATCCGCTGTTCTCCTCGCAGCAGACGTTCTTTCACCTGCATGACGCTTTGGCAATCATCCTCATGAATAAAGTTTAAATCCTGCAATGTCTTACCCATGACCTCCTCGGCTTGCCAACCTAGAATTGCCTCCGCCTGGGTTGACCAACGCCGGATCCTAGACTGGGCATCCCATTCAATAAAGGCGAGGGGCAAGTTTTCTAGATGGAAGTCCAGCACCTGGTAGGCATGACGCAGGTAATCTAAAGAGGGGCGATCGCTTTCCTTCGCCACCCGTTCAGCAGGCTTGGGATGGCAAGAGGCTTGGTCGAGATCTGCGGCGATCGCTGCCAGTTCTGCCCGCCACCGAGCTGCCGCCGTTCCAGAGCCATGCTCGGCGATATCCTGCTCTAGGGCCAGGAGGCGATCGCGCAGGGCCGGTAAGTGTACAGATTCATCGGGATAGCTAATAGATACCATAGGTCGCAGCTAGCCGATCCTGAGACACATGGAGCAGAAGCGGCTGTAGTTCAATCATAGGCTAGGGTTTCCAGCCCTGTCCCAAATTGGAAGAAATACCCCATCTCGGCTGCAATTCCTGGGCGAATTCTGTAGGATAGACTGCGGGTGTTCGTTGAGACATCCGCAATTTCAAGAACCTAGCCATAGCGATCATATAGGGGAAAAACCACACCGTGACTATTTGGATAAATGAGCAGCTTGATCCCCTGGGTATTATCTATGCCTGCATTGCCTGCGATAGCGAGACCGAGGCCGAAGCCTGCCATGTTTCGTTTCAAGAAAACCTCACCGCCGACCAAAAAGCAGATGGCTGGGTGGCCCGTCTGCGCACCGTAGACTCCTGGGATGACGTCCCCGTCAACGCCCTCAAGCTCAGCTAGGCGGCGTTGCTAACGGGTGCTCCGATCGCGCTCGGAAACAGAGGGCGTTGTTGAAGGAAGATAGGGAATCCATGGGAGCAAGATGCTCCCACGACCTTGATGGTGCATGCATGGCGAGCGTGAGCGTCTCGCTCACGGTTCGTGATCGCAAACCATATCGCAAGGTAACGCTACAAGCAGGTCAACCCCTGATGCAGCAACATTCTGAGCTAGTCTTCTGTAGTTACAGCCCAAGGAATCATTGGATCTTGGGCAAGACGTTGGGAAACCGAAAAGGCCCCAGTCCGGTTAAGGTGACTTGGATCCGAGAAGTATTGGTATTGATCCAGCCAAATTTCACCCAAATCTCGGAAGATGAAGGCGCTGTTGTTCACCGATAGATTCACAAGCTGCTGGCGAAACTCTTGCTCATAGCCAAGACGCACCGAGTCAAGATACTCATCGGTCAACGGCATGTTCACAAAGACCAGCGGAATGCCATGCTCTTGGGCAGTAGCTAGAACGGCCTGGGTGGCTTCGGCCTGCTGACCTTCTAGGCGAAAGGCTTCATAGTCGCGATCGTAGCTGCCAGACACCCTTGCATATTGCTGATAGTAGGTAGCAGGGTTGAACTCCACAGCTAGGGGCAAAAATCCCCGAATGTCTGTGCGGGTTTGGCTGTCCATAGCTTCTAGATCGGTGGGAAGAGTGCCATCTACTGCTGCAGACTCTGCCGGGAGGGTCATCATCACGGGGGTATCCGAAGCGGCCGGCCGGGGCAGCCAATCAGCGAACTGACGTTGCAACAAGTATTTAACCTGATCGCGTTCTGCATGAACCGTGGAGCCTTGGGCCAAGCGATCGCTCAGCCACCGATCCATCGTCTGATAGCTTTCCTGGAGCGAAAATCCTACATTTTCCCTCGTGGTCTGGGCAGTAGGACGGGTAGTAATCCGGTTAGCATCCACCACCGGCAAAGCCAAGGTTCCCGCATTTAATTCCCGGTAGGCCTCCGAGGAGGCAATGCCTGTATAGGTGCGATCGGTGCGGCCGCTGTTAAATGCCCTTGCTCCGTCGGCCCACAGGATCAGCTTGGGTAAATGTTCAGTCACCAAGAGCCGCCGGATGACTAAATCAACCACCTGAGCCGTCGCCCCATTCACGCCAAAGTTGAACACGGTCACATCTTCATAGCCAAGGGTGGCCAGTTCTGCCTGCAGAGCTGTAGGATCCACCCCACGCAAGGCCCGAGAGCTACCGATAATCAACACATCCGGCGCACCATACTGCTCCAGATGCTGGTAATACAGGGCGAGTTTTTGATCGAGCTGAGGGTTGTTGAAGGAGGGGAGGGGCAGCTCTAGATCAGGATCGGCGAGTTCTACTTGGGGTAGGTTAATGGGGGGAAGGGCAGGAGACGCGGTTGGCGAAGGGAGAGGGGCAACGGGCGGAGATGCGTTAGCGGCGGGATCGCCCTCAGGTTCTCCCGCAGCATCTCCCACCACCACCGTCTCATCGGGCTGAGTGAAAGCACCGGCATCAAAGGCATTTTCATCAACATCTGCTGCTGTCCAATCCTCGGGCAGGGCCAAGTTGGCTGGAGCCGTGGACTCAGGGGCGACTGGTTCCTCAGCCGGGTCGGGCGATCGCAGGGGTGGCAGCGGCGAAGTCGAGAGCAGGGATGAATGGTCTTCTAGATAAGCTAGGTCATCCGCCGATGGTTCTGGCGCGGCATAGAGCCATTGCCCCAACAGCCAATCACACTGGAGCAGCAGCAAGAGCCCCACGGTTCCCCAGATCAAGGCCACGTTGCGCGGGGACTGAGGCGACGCCATTTGCCGGTTGCTGGCTTCAGGCACGCTGATCGATTCGGTCTGATCACAGGGGCTGAACAACTGCGAACGAATCAGGCCCGTCTGAATCGCCGGCAAGAGCGATCGCCACCGTTGATCCCAGCGGTTTTTCAGATCCTCTGGGGTAATATCCGGTCGGAAAATACCATCATCGGGGCGCAGGAGCAGATCGCCCACCAGGGCATCGGTGGCGGCAAAGTCTGGACTGGCTTCCGGCACAAACCGCTGGCGGCGCACAAAGTCTATGCCATAGCTCCACTGGGGACGTTTTTGCCCTGCCCGCCGACCGTAGACCCGGACGCCAGATAGGTTGGGGATGCGCAGAGATTTCAAAAATTTAGCGATCGCCCGTCCCACTTTCTGTTGATCGGGACAGATGGCCGCATCACACATGACATGAAGTAAATCGCCCTTGGGCAGCAGCTTGAGGCGAATGCCAGCGGTAGCCAGATGGCGATCGAGATTAGGATTCAGCAGCCGACTCAGCAAGAAGGCGATCGCTTCCCAATCTCCCCGCCGCGCCAAAATCGTCGGTGGTTCTGCCAAAGCCTGATGCTGGCTAGCTGGCAAGCTCAGCCATTCCACCCAGCCCGGATCGTTTTGCTCGGGCACTTGCCCATAGAGCACAGCCTGGTGAATGCCTTGGGGCCCAAGGCGATCGATGGTTTGCGTAATCAGCGATCGCACCCGCTCCATGGGAGGCGGTGTATGGGTCTCCAGTTGCCGCGCCGCCGCCGGCAGCCAGCAGCAGGTTAAATGCAGAGTGGATTGCTTCAAAAGCGTTGTGGCAATGCCCACCCGCGCCTCGGCCAGCGCCTGGTTCAACAGCCGAGTTAGAGCATCAACATCGCCCCAACGGGCCCATTCCTTCAAAATTTCCTGGGCCGGAGTTAGATCAACCCGCAGCACCCAATCCGGCCGCGACTCACCCCGCACTTGGATGAACACCACCGCATCTCGAAATCCTTCTAGCTCCAACCCACGCAGTTGCTGGGTCACCGGCTCAGAAATCAGGGACGGATCAGGACTATAGCTGGCCTCACAGGTCACCCATAGACGCTGACTGACCGCAGGCATCTGGGCTCCATCCACCACCGCAGCGGTAGGATTTTCGTAGGGCAAGGGTCGGCTGCGTACCTGTACCGAAACCCCCAGCTTACTTAGGGTCTCGCTGAGGTAGGCTGCGATCGCCTCCACCTTGCCCTGCCGTGCCAAGCTTCGGTTGGATAGGGTGATGGCGGAAGCGGGCTGGGGTTCTGGGATCGTAGGCTGCGCCCTTGACGGCTCCCCGTAAAGATCCTCTAAGTGGCGATCGAGCTGGTGTAGAGAAATGGGCACCTGCCAAAGCGGATGGGAATGCCCAGTGACTCGACCGTAGAGAAAAATTTGATAAATTTCCGGCTCGGAAGACGGCAGCAGCTTGTTGATAGGGGCCTTTTTCAAAGCCGGCAGCAGCCGTAGCAGGGCCCGAGATTGATCAGGGCAGGGCGAGCCTTCGCACAGGATGTAAAGATGATTACCCTGCAGGCGAAACTTGACGCGGATGCGCCGATCGCCTAGCACCCGATGAATCCAACGGGCTAGGCGAGACTTGGGGCTAGCTGGAGACGAATTGTCTGCACCATTCGACATGAGCGTTGATAGTCCTCTGCACCATGAGCCGTTCAAAGGTGAACCCGCTGGGCCAATTCTAGTCAATATTCGCGGTTACAACACTAGGAGATTGCCAATGATTTGGCAACTAATTGGGCAGACATTCCCAAAGGGCTCGGCAGATGGGGTGCTTTAGATGACCAGCCGATGACGGTTAGATTACGGTTGGGTCTCTGTCGCAGGGGTGGGGGCTGGAGTCGTTGAAGCGGCAGCACAGGCGGCAGGGTCGGCAGACTGAGATTCAACGGTCACGTTTCCATAGCCAGCGGTGCTCAAAAGCTGCGTTACCACAAGTTCAGCTCGGACATTGGCCTCGTCTAGCAAATTTTCCCGACAGGCAGCTTCCACAATTTTGGCCAGGGTTTCGGTTTGGGCAAGCTGCTGGAGTTCTGGAGCCACATCGGGGCCGAGACCCAAAAAGCCGCGATCGTAGTCATAAACGCTCGATCGAGCTACATCAATTTTGCTATCTAGAATTTGGGGTGGCGGTAGGGTGACGGTAATTTGGTCGCCATCAACCTGAATATTTTGGGGCGTCATGTCACTCAGATCCACGCCAGCCCGCACTTCTCCATAGGCCATGTAGAGCAGCGTCGTGGTGCCAACCGTGTAGCCAGCTAGGGTGCGATCGCGGCTGGCCGGCACCACCGATTCCATAGCAAAGACTGCCGTCGTTAATTCACTTGCGCCCCGCACCTGCTGCACCAGCACGGTGCGCACGTCTACCTGGGCGGGCGGTTGGGGAGCGGTTAACCGCGACATCAGGCTAGAGCCCGTGCGCCAGGTGCTAATCAGACCAAAGGACAAGGATCCAAACAGACCCGCCACCGACAGCAGAGCAATATATTGCAGCGCCGTCAGCACAGGGCGCGATCGCCTCGGTTCTGGTGCCCGATCCAAGGGGCGATCGCTAGCTGGCGCTGTTGTGCCTTGTTTATCCTGGCTCTGCATCTCTTGATTTTGAGCCTGGTTGTCCTGAACCTCTTGCAGGTTACGCATCCTCAATAGCCCCCGGTGTTAGATTGATTCATCCTACTCTTTGTTCCTGACAGCTTCATGCTAACCCGAGTTCCAAGCGATCGCCCCCAGATATCCCCAGTCCTAGGAGTTGTACGTCAATACCCGTGCTCCCCGTTCCCTAGCCCCCTTGGGGCGGCTACGCCAACGACTTCGCTCAGGGAACGCCCTCTACAACCCAACCATTATTTCCCTAGACGTCTTTAGGCAATGCTGCCCCGCTTACGGGCTTCTTTATAAGATGTGCCAATATTCTGCAAACCTGCCCGGATCATCTGCTGTTCCAGCAACGCAAAAAACCGAGAGCGATCGCCCCCTCGCACCACCGCTTGGTTATGAGCTTCCGCCAACGCCACCGGATAGCCGTAGCCCTTTTGCACCTGGGTGAGCGTCAAGCTAAGCGCGATGTCCCGCAGAGTGTCATCCAGCGCCACCCACTCCGGCATTTCAATGCGGGCAATCTCAGACCCCACATGGGCATAGCAAAAGTAAATCGTATGCTCACCATAGAGAGACAGAATGTGGGCCGAACTGCGCCAAAAGGGGCCGCGCTGCCCCGGCTGCAGCCGTAATCCCCAAAGCACCGTATCCCGCAGGGGCGTCAACACCTGGCAGGGAGCAGTCTCCGACTGGCCGGCACAGTGGGTTTGGCAGTCGGGCGTGGCGTGGGGGCAGGTGTGCAGCCGCAAAAAGTTCAGTGCTTCACTGCTGCGGGAGGCGCTCAGGTAACCCACCAGGGGAATGCGGGCGGCCCGTAGGCGTTCCCAAGCGGCAAGAATAGGCGGCAGAAGGCGATCGCGGGCCTCATGGGGCAGGGGATCTAAAAACCAGTAAATCAACGAGCCATCCACCATAGCTAGGCTCGGAGCTGCCCCTGGCTGGGGAGATTGGCAGGCGATCGCCAAGTCTGCCAAAGCTGCCGCCTCCGACACCGTGCGCTGGTAGCCCATCCACTCCTCAGTGCGAATGCCCCACTGCCGCGATACATAGAGATCTTCGGCGCGATAAAACACCTCAGGCAAGCTATCCAGCAGCGGATAGCGCGACTGCCCGTAGTGCAACGCCACCCGCCCCACATTCACCAGATAGCAGTAGGCAATTTCATGGTGGCTGGGCGCGATTTGAGAACCGTCGGTAGCCAAAACGCTGTGGGCATTGGGGGCCGCCGTCAGGGGTACAGCCGTGTCCAAGGGCTCAATGGGGCAAGCAGCGGTGAACCCTAAGCGATCGCCCCAGGTGTCATGGTGTGCCACCAGCTCAGCCTGTCGCTCTGCCGCCTGGGCCACCAGCACCGTCGCCCGGTCGAGACGCTGTCGCACCGTAGCGGCTTCCTGATTTAAATGCTGCCCTATGCCTTGCATTTGCTGGGCCAACTTGGTCAGATCTAACACGGCGATCGCTCACAAGCTATGTTCAATTCATCGATCGACCCAATCCCTCGCGATCGCTCCAAGTACTACAACACAACTAAAGCAGCGCATTAGAAAAACCTGAAAATTATCTTTTAACAAGACTTGCAAGTAGTCCCTAATGCATCTTTTTAGGTGTGTTGTACCAAGATGGTGCGTTACGGCTTCGCCTAACGGCACCCTACTAGGTCAAAATCCAGGATTTGTATCACAGGTTGAAGAAGAGGCTGGAGGAAGCTCTTCACTAAGACTGGAGTCATGCCTATCAAAATCTACTGCCATCCTACACCAAATCCCGAGATTTAGTACATACGTTCTGACCAAACAGATCCTAGGTATCCTGCCCATCACCGACATCCTGTAGATTCCAATCTTCTCAGGAAACATTTATGTTTTGCTTAGATAGGCATCATGTCCTAGGGGCAACGTCCCTCTAAATTAGGATTAGCAATACACCACCCTTGCTTCCTCACCGGACTATCCCTATGACGCGTTACCTGTCTCCAGTTCGTTTATCCTCAACCCTTGTATTGATGATAGGATTTTCCATCCTCGGTTTACTCCTGAGCACCGGCACAGCGATCGCTCAAGATACCACCCCCGGCTCTCCCATTCAGACCACGATTCAATCTACCCTAGAGTGGATTGCCGGTCTGGGAGCGATCGGGCCCATCGCGTTGATTGCTGTGTATTTGGTTGCGACGGTAGCCTTCGTCTCCGGTGGCTTGCTGACCCTGGGGGCAGGTGCCCTGTTTGGCGTTGGGGCTGGATCGATCTATGCGTTCATCGGTGCCAGTTTAGGTGCAACAGCCGCCTTCCTCGTTGGGCGTTACCTAGCCCGCGATTGGGTCTCGAAAAAGCTAGAAGCCTATCCCAAGTTCCAGGCGATTGACCAGGCCGTGGGTCGCGAGGGGCTAAAAATAGTCTTGCTCACCCGCCTCTCCCCCGTCTTTCCCTTTGTGCTGCTGAACTACGCCTTTGGCATCACGGGGGTCTCCCTGCGCGACTACGTCATCGGCTTTGTGGGCATGATTCCCGGCACTCTTCTCTATACCTACCTGGGCTCTGCTGTCGGCAGTTTAGCGGCTCTGTTCACCCAGAGCAATCGCCCCAAGAGCCCTGCAGAATATGCCCTGTTCATCGTCGGTTTGATCACCACCTTTGGGGTCACCTGGTTTGTCACCCGCATTGCTCGCCGGGCCTTGGCTCAGGAAGTCGGTGATCTCGACAATCCAGCCGCAGCCATGGATGAACCCAGCTAGATAGCGCTCACCTCGTCCCCTAGCGCCAGCCTTGTGCGTTAGATTGCCTTCAATGCTGAATCCCCCCTCGCCATCCACCACTTGCCCTGCATTCCCTTACCCCATACCTCCCATGTCCTATTCTGCCTTTGAAGCTGCGCCCATCTCCCCGATGGATGACTATAACCAACAGTTGGTGAACCATGTCCATCCGGCGGATTGGACGAATCCTACCCCAAGCGATCGCTACGATTTGGTGGTGATTGGTGCTGGCACGGCGGGCTTAGTAGTGGCCGCCGGAGCTGCAGGTATGGGACTGGGTTTGAAGGTGGCGCTGATTGAGCGGCATTTGATGGGTGGTGATTGTTTAAACGTGGGTTGTGTGCCCTCAAAATGCCTGATTCGCTCTTCGCGGGTGGTGGCAGACATGCGCAACGCAGCTCCCTTTGGCATCCATCCACCCGACCAGATTGACGTAGACTTTGCCGCCGTCATGGCACGGATGCGCCAACTGCGGGCCGGCATTAGTCATCATGATTCCGCCGATCGCTTTCAGGGAATTGGCGTTGATGTCTTCCTCGGTGACGGTGCCTTTGTGGACTCCAATACCGTCGTTGTGCAGGGGCAACGGCTGACGTTTAAGAAAGCCGTGATTGCCACCGGAGCCCGGGCCGTGCGTCCCAGCATCGAAGGTCTAGCCGAGGCCGGCTTTCTCACCAACGAAACGGTCTTTAACCTCACCGAGCGCCCCCAACGCCTAGCGGTGATCGGCGGCGGCCCGATTGGCTGTGAACTGGCCCAGGCCTTCCACCGCCTCGGCTGCCAGGTGGTGCTGTTCCACCGGGGCGAGCATTTGCTCAACAAAGAAGATCCGGATGCTGCCGCCATTGTGCAACAGGCCTTCATCCAAGATGGCATTCAACTCGTCCTCGGTTGCGACCTGCAGCGCGTGGAACGCACCCCCAGCGGCAAGGTGATTCACTATAGCTGTCAAGGCGAAACCCATACCTTAGAGGTGGACGAGATTCTGGCTGGAGCTGGTCGGGCACCCAATGTCGAGACCCTGAACCTAGAAGCCGTCGGTGTGGACTACGATCAGCGGCGCGGTGTGGTGGTCAACGACTATTTGCAAACCACCAACCCCAAAATCTACGCCGCTGGGGACATTTGCATGAACTGGAAATTTACCCATGCCGCCGATGCCGCAGCTCGGATTGTTCTAAAAAATACTCTCTTTTCTCCCTTTGGTCTCGGTCGCTATCGCCTCAGCAATCTCGTGATGCCCTGGGCCACCTACACGGATCCAGAGATTGCCCATGTGGGTCTCTATGAACGAGATGCCCAGAAACAAGGTATTGATATCAATGTGATCAAAATTCCTATGAGCGCCGTAGACCGAGCGATCGCCGATGGTGAGACGGAAGGCTTTGTCAAAATCATCCACACCCGTGGGGGCGATAAAATCCTCGGTGCGACCATTGTTGCCCGCCATGCCGGTGACCTGATCAGCGAGATTACCGCCGCCATGGTAGGTGGATTGGGGCTTAGCACCCTCTCCGGCGTCATTCATCCCTACCCGACCCAAGCCGAGGGCATCAAAAAAGCAGCCGATGCCTATCGCCGTACCTTGTTAACTCCTACCTCGAAACGCTTCCTAGGGTTGCTAACCAAGCTATCCTAAGGGTAAGTTCCATCCAGCGATCGCTACACCATGGGCGATCGCTGTTGCGTTGCCCCCCTGCGCTGGCAATCTATTATGACGTCAATGATATGACCCAATCTGCTTCTCTACCCCTGCTCAAAATTGGCGAACTCCATGCCCAGAGCCAGGTGTCTATCAAAACCATTCGATACTACGAAGAAATTGGACTGCTGCAGGCCGCTAGCCGCACAGAAGGAGGCTTTCGGCTGTTCTCCCCAGACACATTGACCCGCCTAGCCTTTGTCAAACGGTCTCAGCGGCTGGGCTTTAGCCTCCAGGAAATCCGACATATCCTAGAGATTCACGACCAAGGTCAGTTGCCCTGTGCAGAGGTGCGCGAGAACCTAGAGCGCAAAATTCACGACATAGACGATCGCATCCAGCAACTGCAAACCCTTAAGCAAGAGCTAACCGCCCTCATGCAAATTCCCGACGAGGCCAGCGATCGCTCATCAGACACCATGATTTGCCCCATCCTACAATCCTCTGCCAGGCAGCCCCAAACGGCCTAACATCTCCAGCCGAATAGCGGCGATCGCGGTATGGCATGACGTAGAAGCTCCCTAGGTCATACCCTGCAGCCACAGACTACTGACCAGACCAGTCCTTGACCAGTTGCTTCACCTGCACCTTCGCAGAACTGATAGACTGCGCCCGAGCTTCGCGATCGCCCTCTAGGTTATCTAAGTTTACAAAGGTGATATCCGTAATACCAATGAGCCCCAGAATCGATCGAATATAGGGCTCCTGAAAATCTGGCAGCGGATGCACCGTTGTTTTAGAGGAGCGATCGCCCTGCGTGGTCACCACCAATGTTTTTTTATCTTGAAGTAATCCTTGATACTCCCCATCTACATATTTAAACGTACGGTTAATGCGCACCACCTGATCGATATAGGCCTTAAAGGTGGAGGGTACACTCAAGTTATACATGGGCACCCCAAACACATAGCGCTCGCTCGTAATCAACTCATCGATCAACATGTCCGACAGACTGAGAACCTGCTGCTGGTCTATCAATCGCGCATCCGGTGGCGTGAAAGCAGAGGAAATCCATTCCTCATTCACATGGGGAACAGGATGGCGGCCCAAGTCTCGATAGATGACGCGATCGCCGGGGTGTTTAATTTTCCACAACGTGACAAACCGGCGCGTGAACCGCCGGGAAACCGACTGCTCGCCTCGCGGGCTGGAGTCAATATGTAGCAAGGTAGACATAGTGTTGAACGCCGATACAGAACACAGTAAACAGCAAAGACATCATCTAAGACCAGCCAGGCCCCTTCAGAGTGCCCCAGAACAGCCGATGGATCTGCTTGCCCTACAAATCTTCTCAGGATCTGGCCCACCGCACCGAATTCTTAGGCTAAACCCAGACTCGCCCGCAGGCTAACTGAGAGATGTCAATTGACACGACCCTTTCACCTGCGTCACGATATTGAAAGAAAATGTTAACCCATGTAAAGGCTGACCTCTATGTCCCTGGAGCTAATGTCGCTAGAAACTCTACAAGAAATTGCTCAGCAGTATGGCTACTGGGCGGTCGGCATTGGCATCATGCTTGAAAACGCAGGCATTCCCCTCCCCGGTGAAACCATTACGCTCATTGGTGGCTTCCTCGCCGGCAGTGGAGAACTCAACTATTGGTTTGTGTTGCCCAGTGCGATCGCCGGTGCCGTGGTAGGCGACAACATCGGCTATTGGATTGGCTACTATGGCGGATGGCCGCTCATGGTTCGCATTGGGCGACTGTTTCGTCTCAAGGAAGAGCAAATGCTTGAGGTGCGGGTACGGTTTGCCCAAAATGCTGTGCGAGCCGTCATCCTAGGGCGATTTGTGGCGCTCCTACGCATCTTTGCTGGCCCCCTAGCCGGTCTTTCCCAAATGCCCTATCCCAAGTTTTTGCTCTGTAACTTCATTGGTGCAGCCTCTTGGGCCTCAATCATGGTGACCCTGGCTTATTTTGCCGGGCAGATTATTCCCCTAGAGGAGTTGATTAGCGACGTGGCCAAGTTTGCCCTCTTTGCCCTAGCGCTAGTAGCAGCTTGGATTGTGATTCCCCTCTGGCTAGAATCTCGTCAGCTCCAAGAGCAGGACTAATCACTCAGGCAGGTTCATAGACTGGATCACCTTGCGTTCCAACAGCCAAAACAATCCAGTCTGAACCATCTCCTACCCAAACTCATATCCCTGATTCACCCAATAATGCCAGTCAGCGATCGCTTGCTGGGTCTTTGCATCGGCCTCTGGGGCTTCAATCTGGATCAAGGGCACTGCCAAGATATCGCCATCCGACTCAATTTCCACAAACATTTCCTGCTCACACTCACCCTCCGATGCCATACCCACCACAGTCACCGGTGCGTCTTCCTTCAACGGGACAATACGCCGCTGAAGGATACGGGTGGCGGTGAAGGGAAATTGTAGGGTGTCCTGCAAGTAGTAGTACCAGCCCATCGCTTGCTCTTCCGGGCCGTAGGTATCCACCACAATCTCCATCGTGATCCGTTCTTCCCGCTCTTCATCCCGTTCAACTTTCGCCATACATGTCCTCCTAGGGGCGATCGCCCTTAACGACCTTCTGCCCAATCTGTGTAAGCAATTATCTCGTAAGCCAAAATGAACAGCAATAGCAACTCTGCCCCGCAAGTGTTGTTGTCAATACTTGTTGAACTGCGTTGATCGCTTACCCTGAAGCCATCTTAGACGATGCTGCTGTGGAGAATTGGTAGACTGTAGGTACGAAGTCTAGAGGTCAACGACGTATGCTTGAAAACTCCCCAGTCATCAGCGCATCTCCTGACATTATGAGCGGTACTCCAGTTTTTGCTGGTACTAGGGTTCCTATTCAGACGCTGCTGGACTATCTCAAAGCAGGAGAATCTATCAACGATTTTTTGGATGGGTTTCCGACTGTCACTCAAGAACAGGTCATCACCCTACTGGAAGAAGCTGGAAAACGACTTGTTGGCATGGTGGCATAGGATGAAAATCCTGCTGGATGAGTGCATTGATCGCAAACTTGCGAGAGAGTTTCCTAACCATGAGGTGAAAACAGTTCCACAGATGGGATGGGCAGGCGTGAAGAACGGTCAGCTCCTTGCGCTTGCGGAACAAGAGTTTGATGTATTCATCACAGTTGATCGCAACTTGTCATTTCAGCAGAACCTATCTCAATTAGATATCGCAATAGTTGTTTTACAAGCATCATCGAATCGTTTAGCAGATCTTAAGCCTCTAGCACCTAAGGTTTTGGATGTTTTAGATGCCGTAGTTAAAGGTCAAGCTATAGTAGTTGGTATGTAAAAGCTATCAGTACTAAATCATCGGACAATTCAGCAATGCCGAATATCAAAGTAGGAAGCGTGGCTTAACTTACTCTAGCCAAGACTACAAGAGAAAATCTAAGCATCGCCCAACATGCTTATAGTAATCCAGATACTCCTCCTCTGTGACTTCCCAAGCAAGACTTTCATCAGAACCTGGATGTGAAACACGATTAGAGTTTCTACGATCAAATAGGTTTCTGACTTTTATACATACCTCATGATGGATACCCTTCGACTGCAAAAACTTGACTACATCATTAACATCATAAGTCTTCTTATTTGCTTGTTCTTGCTTTATGCAGACAGCATGGATTTCATTAACCAAATGATTGAGTGCAACGGAATAAGATGCACCTTTCTCACTCAAAACTCGTAATCTCGTCTGCTCAAGAACGTCAGGCATGTCAGATAATTTTCTCATCTGCATACAGGTAAGATTATAATACCCAGGTTGAGAGCAATTTAGCTTGCCATCGAGAAAAATGTCAACAATACTTCTCATGTGAAAGTTTTGCCTCAACTTCTCTAAGAATCCTTGATCAGCAAAGTCAGTCTGGCACAAGAACTTGACGATCAAGTCGGCATCACCTATGGTGATAATTTTCTTGCTTAAATAAAATTCCTTAAACTTATTAACTGCATTTGCGTCTTTAAGTAGGATGATTAATATTTCAAGAGGTTGTGCTTTAACCAAGTTAAAGTCGAAACCATTAAAAATTTCTTCTATCTTCTCTTTGTTCTCTGGCTTATCGAGAATCTGCTCAACACTTTTGTCAAATACTTCTTGAAGAATTTCCTCTTGTACTGAGTTATCTCTAACAAAATAGTCTTCTACTCTGGAATTTTTAATTTTCCCTAACTCTTCAAATATTTCGTCTAGTTTCTTTTGGGGGTTTTTAGCAGGAGGTTCAGACTCTTCCTCTTCCTCCTCTTCCTGGGTAGCACTGAAATACTCGTCACCGAGTGATGATTTTTTAATTTTTTTCAATAACTCTTCTTTCTCATCTTGTTGAGATAATCTAAAAAGCCGTGTTTTGAGATTAAGCTTAAGACCAAGCTTACTATATAGATCTTCGGCAATTTGAGAAGCAATCGAATGCACAAGTAGTCCCTGATCTTTTTGATCAATAGCATCCTTGAATGTTATAGATATATAAATATCATCGGTATATCTAATAATTTTGTGCGAGTCAATAACGTGTTTATAGCTATTTAGTATATCGTCAATAAATAGATCGCCAAAAACCAAATACAAATAACCAATAAAGCTTGAAATAATATTATTGTCTGACTGAGGAATGCCGGACTTGCCGCCTGAGATAAATTGGAATAAGCAGACGATTTGCTCTCTTGTGAATACATCATAAGCCAAGTTAGCTTGAACGCTTGGCTTAATAAAACGACCAAGAAGATTTAATAATATGTGTATCGACAGCTCATTGAAATAATTCTCGATATCAAGTTTTAGCACTATTTTATTTGGGTTTTCTAGCTTGGTTTCTTCTTTAATCTTTGACTTAAAGCTTTCATGAAAGCTACGGTAATACATGTTCTTGGGATTAATTTGGAGCTCGTTAGATTTGTAGACGAGGTTCCCACCATAAAAAGCTTCAATACTATTAATTTTCTTGTATGTTTCAACCAGAAATTCCTGCGACAACT
The DNA here is from genome assembly GCF_016888135.1 of Leptolyngbya sp. CCY15150. Taxonomy (NCBI): domain Bacteria; kingdom Bacillati; phylum Cyanobacteriota; class Cyanophyceae; order Leptolyngbyales; family Leptolyngbyaceae; genus Leptolyngbya; species Leptolyngbya sp. CCY15150. Next base: position 29,236 of record NZ_JACSWB010000143.1, on the reverse strand, counting down.
TAAGAAAATAAAGTCCAATAGAATAGTACAAAGCTCTCATTGGGTAGGTAAAAAATTTATAATCTCTTAGTCCAAGACCTGTTTTGGGTATGACATAGGAAAGAACAGAGAACTCTTCCTTTAAGCCATAAAAAAGGCTGCTGGATATTTTTGTCTTGAAATATTCTTCTGTAAGATGATCTAGGCAATTTGTATCTAACTTCTCATAATAAAACATGCTAAGGGTATTAAAGTGCCTATTATTCCTCTTCTGTTTGATCTGAAAATTAAGAAGATCCAGTGCATCTTGCCATAGATCAGAATTTATGAAATACCCAAGTTGTGTTGTGCTACTCTTAGTCATTGCTACGATTTCACTACAATTCCAGAAGAAGTCTTGATTTGATATAGAGTACCCATAAAATCAGCCCTTCTTCACACACCAATAATCTTTTTTGATTCCCCACCCCAACGCAATGTTAGATGTCTTTCTACTGACTACCTTGACTTTTTTGACTGAGGTTTTTGAGCAATGGCTAAAACACGCTGCATAGATGATCATAGCCAGCCCCGATCGCGTAGGTGCTGAACATCCTGCGCAAAGTCCTCCACATCGTAGTGGACACAAATATCGCGATCTGACAGCAGTTGTTGAAAGTCCATGATTTCCATCTCGGCGATTCTGCTAGCTCGTCCGAGGGAAATCCGTTCTTGCTGAAACAGGGCAATGGCAATTTCTCGGAGCTAGTTCCTCTGGGTAAAGGTTTCAGTCTGACTCAGGCTATCAGGTAGGTTTAGGGTAATTTGCATCAGGATGCTCTCACGCGCTTACATTCAATTGTAGAGGTCTGGCGGCTGGGTGAGACGACGTCGTGACCTAGTTCGAGTGCAGCTTGCTTTAGGCATAGGACAGCCAGAGTCATTCATTGGGATAGCAGAAGGGCGATCGCCCCTCTCCCTACAATCAACCCAAGCTGAACATAGATAATCTACACCCTAACGCAACGGAACAAAATAAGCCTGTTCCAACAGTTCCTGACCTTGGTCACTGAGAAGTAAATTAGCATAGGCTTCCCCCGCCTGCTGAGCCGATCGCCCATCTTGACGCACAATCACAAACATCTGTCGGGTAATGGGATAGTCACCACTGCGGAACACATCGATATTTAACTGATTGCGCTGGGCAGGACATTGGTCGGGCAACACCAAAGGAGCTTGATAGGGAGCCACAAACTGATCTGGCGATCGCCCTAGGGGAAGCGGTTTCACCGTACATTGACCCACCACCTCTGGTGCAGAGGCGTAGTAAATACCGCCAACATCAGATGAAATCACGCGCAGTGCTTCTGTCGTAGTTGAGATAAACTGCACATTGCCGCCAAAACTTTGTCCGCCAAGTACCGTATCTACAAAAAACTCCACTGTCCCGCCATCCATAGGACGAGAATAGGGCGTCAGCGGTAGACTGGGGCCACCCACCTGATTCCAGTTGGTAATCTCACCGCGATAAATTTGCTGCACCTGCTGCACCGTTAACCCTGGAACATCTAAGTCAGGATGGACAGCGATCGCAATCCCCTCAAGGGCAACCGGAATTTCCACCAAACTAAAGCCGCGTTGCTGGGCCTGCTCATATTCATCCGTACGCAGCGATCGCGACGATTGGGCAAAGGCTAGTTGGTTATTCAGCAGCATGGTGATGCCCGTCCCCGACCCCGGCGGTGCATTGGGCGAATCAGTGTAGCGCAACTGAAACTGAGGATGCACAGTTTGCAAAACCGGGTCGAGGGTGCCGCGAATGGGAGCCCAAGTAGTGCTACCGCCATAGTTAAACACCCCCTCCGGTACATCGGTCACGGCGGCAAAGGTGTTGGCTGTTTGCCCCGTACTCGACGACGTGCTGCTAGAGGTGCTGGTCGATGATGAGCTGGAGGTATTGTCTGGTGAGCCGCTGAGATTTAGCCCAGATTGCCCCAGCAACCACCAGGCACCAACTCCCAGCAATCCAATGGTGACGATCAGGGATGTGACGAGGACAGCCGTATCATTTTTTTGAGTCATAGGAATAGTTTCGTTCATGTACGGGCATTGCTGAAAATGACGCTCCACTCCAGCGTTTGATATCTTTTGTGCGGTTGAACTGTGCGGTTGAACCGCCGTTCTTCCTGCGCCCAGTTCATCACCTGGTTCAGCAACAGGTAGGGCTAGCGTAGGACTCACAACCTGTCCTCGATGCATCCAAGAGATCCATCCTAAAGGTATCGCTGACGACCCACGTGCATCCTCGAACACATACGCCTATGAACATCCTCAGCCCGCCGCCTCAGGATTCCGGTAGGTGGGGGAAAAAATCGTAGAATAGGGAGCGTTCTTCTGTTGGCGATCGCCCCTTGAGCAAACAACGCCTCGATAAATTGCTAGTAGACCGCAACCTATGCGACTCCCGTCAGCAGGCCCAGCGGCTGATTCGAGCTGGAGAAGTGCGGGTGAATCAACAGTTGGTAGACAAGCCTGGCACCGATATTGACGACGCTGCAGAGATTACCGTCAAAGCGCGATCGCCCTATGTGTCTCGGGGCGGTGAAAAATTGGCCAAGGCCCTAGCAGACTTTGCCATTCCCCTTGCCGATCGCCTGGCCCTGGATGGCGGCATTTCCACCGGCGGCTTTACGGACTGTCTGCTCCAAAACGGTGCGGCCAAAGTCTACGGCATCGACGTGGGCTATGGGCAAGTGGCCTGGACAGTGCGCCAGGATCCCCGAGTGGTGTTGCGAGAACGCACCAATATTCGCCATCTGACGCCCATGGATCTCTATGGCGTTGCTGAGCCAACCGAGGCGATCGCCTTCCCGGATCTAGGCGTGGTGGATGTGTCGTTTATTTCGCTGACCAAAATTCTGCCGGCCCTCTGGGCACTTTTGCAGCCTCCCCGAGAGGTGATACTGCTGGTGAAACCTCAGTTTGAAGTGGGGCGTGAGCGGGTGGGTAAAAAGGGCGTGGTGCGAGAGGCAACGGTGCAGGCCGATGCGATCGCCCAGGTTTGCACGGCAGCCGAGGCCTTGGGCTGGCGCTACCAGGGGCTCACCTGGTCGCCAATTACGGGCCCCGCCGGGAATATCGAATATTTGCTATGGCTGAGCGATCGCGGTGATCAGTCAATGCCCACTCTAGAGCAGCTCAAGACCGTGACCCAAACGGCCCAAACAAGTTTGGTAACGTAAAGGCATAGAGCGATCGCCCTCAACGCAGCAGGACTCGGAAAAAGGAGATCGGAGCCTGGCTAGTACTATAGGGTTCTGGTTCAGATTGGGATGCAAACAGAATTGCGAGAGTCAAGGTCACAATCACGGCATGAAGTAATGCCACAAGTCGGGCTTGAGAAGACGTAGCCATACCACCACACTCCAAGAGACAAAAGGGTCGAGGAGGACGAATGCATTATTTAGGAATCGTTTACAGCTACACTGTGCGTCAGGAACATTCCTGCCCCAGAGCGCAAGCCTGACCACCTCTACCGATACCCTATCTATGACATGCCCAACGACGCTGTAGTGTGACCGAAAGGTTCCAAAAGCACGATCTAGATCACAGCCTAGCCGCTCCACCAGACTAGAGAGGGATGCACGGCTGACTAAAACACCTGCTATTCTCAAAATGTTGGAACGAAAAGGTGAGACTTCCCGCTGTTCTGTTACAGTTTATAACAATAGATTTACAGAATTTAATGGCATGACTTGTTCTTTGTCATTCTCTCGGTTGACTCAAAGCAGCCTATAGTATCACAGCAAGCCTAATTGCGATTTGCCCATCAGCAGGCGATCGCTACTCTTCTTTAGCCCAGCTCATTGAGTGATTCACCCTAGGAAGGTACTTTATATGACGCAGACCGTTGCTTCCGATCAAATCGATCGCATTGTCTGGAATCAGCATCACGATCCTTTTGATGTGTTGGGGCCTCACCCCATTGACCTCAACGGCAAATCGGTCTGGGTCATTCGCGCCTATCTACCAGAAGCTAGTGAAGCTTGGGTGATTTGCCCCAACGCTGGCAAAGATTATCCAGTGCCCACTGAGCACGCGATGCAGTCGGTACACCATCCCCACTTTTTTGAATGCGTCATCGATCGCCCCGAACTCAGCAACTACCAACTGCGTATTAAAGAAGGGGAGCACGAGCGAGTCGTGTATGACCCCTACGCGTTCCGCTCTCCGGGGCTCACCGATCTAGACATTCACCTGTTCTCCGAAGGCAATCACCACCGCATCTACGAGAAGCTTGGGGCCCACACCGTTGAAATGGACGGCATCAAGGGCGTTTACTTTGCCGTCTGGGCACCCAATGCTCGCAATGTGTCCCTGCTGGGTGACTTCAACCTCTGGGATGGACGCAAACACCAAATGCGCCGCACCGGTAACGGAGTTTGGGATTTGTTTATTCCTCAAGTCGGGGTGGGCGATCGCTACAAGTTCGAGATCAAAAACCACGACGGTCACATCTACGAAAAATCGGATCCCTACGGCTTCCAGCAAGAAATACGACCCAAAACCGCCTCCATCGTGGCTGACCTAGATTCCTATGCCTGGAACGATGCAGAGTGGATGGAGCAACGCCGCCATTCCGAACCCCTCACCCAGCCCGTATCGATCTACGAAGTTCACATAGGCTCCTGGCTCCATGCCGCCTCTGACGAACCGGCTCTGGGAGCCGACGGCAAGCCTGAGCCCGCCATCCAAGTATCAGATCTCAAGCCCGGCGCGCGCTTCCTCACCTATCGCGAGTTGGCGGACAAACTGATTCCCTATGTCAAAGACCTGGGTTTCACCCACATTGAACTGCTCCCGGTGGCCGAGCATCCCTTTGACGGATCCTGGGGCTATCAGGTGACGGGCTACTACGCCTGCACCAGCCGCTACGGCACCCCTCAAGACTTCATGTATTTCGTGGATCAATGCCATGCCCATGGCATCGGTGTGATTGTGGACTGGGTACCGGGGCACTTTCCCAAGGATGGCCACGGTCTGGCCTTCTTCGACGGCACCCACCTGTATGAACATGCCGATCCTCGCAAAGGTGAACATAAGGGCTGGGGCACCCTCGTTTTCAACTACGCCCGCAATGAAGTGCGCAACTTCCTCGTGGCCAATGCTCTCTTCTGGTTCGACAAGTACCACATTGATGGCATTCGGGTAGACGCCGTCGCCTCCATGCTCTACCTCGACTACTGCCGCGAGCCCGGAGAATGGGTCACCAATCAGTACGGCGGTCGGGAAAATATCGAAGCGGCAGAATTCATCCGCCAGATGAACCACGTCATCTTCAGCTACTTCCCCGGCATTCTATCTATTGCCGAAGAGTCTACCTCTTGGCCCATGGTGTCTTGGCCCACCTACGTCGGCGGCTTGGGCTTCAATCTCAAGTGGAACATGGGCTGGATGCATGACATGCTCGACTACTTCCACATGGATCACTGGTTCCGCCAGTTCCATCAGAACAACGTCACCTTCAGCATCATGTATGCCTTCACCGAAAACTTCATGCTGGCGCTGTCCCACGATGAGGTGGTGCATGGCAAGAGCAACATGATTGGCAAGATGCACGGCGATGAATGGCAAAAGTTTGCTAGTCTTCGCTGTCTCTATACCTATATGTTTGCCCATCCTGGCAAAAAAACCCTGTTCATGAGCATGGAGTTTGGGCAGTGGAGTGAGTGGAACGTTTGGGGAGATCTAGAGTGGCGGCTGCTGCAGTATGAACCGCACCAAAAACTCAAGCACTGCCTCACTAAGCTGAATGAGCTGTATCGCAGTGAACCCGCTCTCTATACCCAAGACTTTGACCAACAGGGTTTTGAATGGATCGACTGTAATGACAATCGCCATAGCGTGGTTTCGTTCATTCGCTGGGCTAAGGACTCCGATGAATTTATTGTCGTGGTCTGCAACTTCACGCCCCAGCCCCATTCCCACTATCGCATCGGTGTACCCAAGTCCGGCTTCTACACCGAGCTATTTAACAGTGATGCCCGCGACTACGGCGGCAGCAACATGGGCAACTTAGGCGGCAAATGGGCAGAAGAATGGGCGTTCCACAATCGTCCCTTCTCCATCGATCTTTGCCTACCGCCCCTGTCTACTCTAATTCTGAAGCTGGATGCCAAGAAGACCGAGGACGCGATCGCTGCCGCGAAACAGCTACGCGCTGAAAGCATCACCGCAGAAGCCTCAGAAACACCCTAGCCTAGGTCTTAGCGTAGGCTAAGCAAAACTAAAGCTCATAGACAGAACTGCCCTTCATCCGCTAGGTTGGGGGCAGTTTTTTGATCATCCCTCTACGGTAACGATGGTTCCATGAGTTCATCTCCGTCCAAGCCAGGCATCGGCAAAACCATTCAGCTTAGTATTCAACAGGGGGAGGGATCGACCATCCTCAAGCTGTTCCTCAATCCCCAGGAGTTTACCCAAGCGTTGATGCTGGATGCTTTTTCCCAAGGGCTGATGTATGAACCTGAGGTCGTTCGATGGTTTCCTCAGTTTTTGCAACCCGGCGATCGCATGATTGATATTGGCGCACATATTGGCTATTACACCCTGATTGCCGCCATGCTCGTGGGCGAGACGGGTATGGTTATGTCCTGTGAGCTAGAAACATCCAACTACAAGCGAATTCTCCATAATGTAGCGATTAATCATTTTCAGCAGGTGCAGGTGATCCATGGAGCGATCGGCGATACTCAACAAGAAACGCAGTTTTTCTTCAATCTAGACAATGATGGTGGTCATGCCCTGTGGAATGTGGGAGACCATCCCTTTAATACCAAGAGCCAAGATAATCCCTTTGTCCAAACCATACCCATGACCACCCTAGATGCTCTGGTGCAGCAGCATGGTCTAGACGCGATTAAACTGATCAAAATTGATACCGAGGGTGCCGAACACCTGATCCTACGGGGTGGTCAACATACCTTAGAAACCCTGCGTCCACCCTTCGTGATTGTGGAAATCAATGCGTTTGGGCTGCAAAAACTGGGATCGAGCCAAATGCAGTTAAGAAGCTTCATGGCATCCTTAGGGTATGACAGCTACCTCCTCGATGGGCGGAGCGAACAGTTGATCAAACTAGCAGCCCATCAAGCCTACGATCACGGATTGTTCAATCTTCTGTTTACCCATCAAGTGCAATTCTAGGGCGATCGCTCCCTTGATTATCCATCTAAACCAGTAGGGCTAATTAACCCAACAATTAAAATAAGAAATATTCGTCTCGAAATGAGAATTGGTACCGACATGGGTACACAGTCTAATTTAGATCATCATACGTCACGATATTGAACGAGAGCGATCGCTTTTCAGGCTAGACCATCAACAACAGCGATGTACAGAATAACCTAGGCATAGATTTTTCTCTCTTGTTTCCATAGCACCCCAGCAGAATAATTAGAGATCCGTCTCTTTACAAGTCATTGCCCCTAAGATCAAATATTTTAAAGAAAGTATTTAAAGTGAGCTGCTTTTGAATGTGGTTTTGGAACATGGTCTTTACGGTTGCAATACAATGCGTCCTGTTGTCAACACTTAATATTTTTCGTGTAAAAACAGCTACGGGGCAAAGTTCAAGGCTATTCCAGTCTTTAAAGCCAACTGTTTTAAGGCTATTTTCTTTAAAGGGATGATAAAGTTCTACGTGTATTCATTGAACTCTGCTAATCAATGAGTTACAAAGTAAGTATATCTCCCAGCAAGAGTAAGCACTCTTCAAGACCACCGTTCATTCAATATGCTTACCTTTTGTCCACATATTGAATTAGACCTTGGGGTGCATTAGGACATGTTTGAAACCTTGGCCGAACTCTGATTCTTCTATACAAGAAATCAAAGTTTCCAGAGGTTTCAAACCATTGCCTAGAGATCTATAAAACAGAGGTGTGATCCATTCAAGACCCTGATAGCAGGTTCGGTGTTGCTGAATAGCCGTATGATTCCGCAACATGTTGCATAGAGTTTCAGAATCTCTAGCTAGAGGTTCGTACCGTAGATTCAGCAACACCGCAGGTTTTTTATGCATGACCTGCTAGTTTTGGATGCTTACCCACATAGAACATGGTTCATGTTCCTCTGTTTTTTCTGTATTTGATGGCTTTGTAGTTATTGGTTAATAAGGACTTCTTGACGTCATGGCTATTATCAGCGTCGGCACATTTACAAGTATTCAAGCGGCTGTAGATGCAGCGAATCCAGGTGATACCCTGCTGATTGGTGCAGGCACCTATGTTGGCAATGTGACCATCAACAAACCATTGACCCTGATTGGTGCCAATGATGGGTTAACAGGGAATGATCCGTCCCGTGGTGCAGAATCTATCATTCAAGGATCATTTACTCTAGGCTCAGATGACATTACGATTCGTGGTTTTGAGTTTTCCAATCCCAGCGCAGCCATTCGAGGCGGAGCCAATGGGAGTGTTAACTACAACAACATCACGATCGCATTTAACGACTTTGTAGCCCTTAGTAATAACGCTGCTCAGTTCATCACCAATGGTTTTGGTAACGGTGGCGCACCGACAGGCGGGACGAACTGGGCCATAACAGGCAACCGCTTTGATGGAATTACCGGCAACGACGCATCTGTGATTCGGATTGATAACATTGATGGGTTAGTGATTGCCAATAATGTAGCAACCCACGATAACGTAGGTTCATCAGGGCGACGCGGCATTCAGATTGATAACTCCCAAAATGTTCAGATCACAGGCAATACCATTGATCTCGGTATAACCGATCTGTCCGATGCCGCCACCACCTTTACCGCGGCTCGCTATGCCGTTCAGCTATCGTTAGATGCGGATGGGTCAGTCAACTCCACCTCTAATGTGACCATCTCTGGCAACCTGTTTTCCGGAGCTTATGACGGGATTGTTACCCTAGATGATCGAGATTTGACAGGGCTCGACATTACAGACAACACCTTCACCAACTTCTTCTTTGGAACTCGATTTGCCGCTGCGACGGGCACTGCAACTCAGGGCACACAGTCTGATATTCAGGTCACTGGTAACACGTTTAATGCGATCGCCAGTGCTGCTGTTGCCTTGGATAATCGACTACCCACTGAAGCCTTTGAAGATGTTGTTGTTCAAAACAATACCTTTAATGGCACGTTCCCAGGAGTTTCCAATATCAATGGTGCTACTCGGGTATTATCTGGCACAAATGTCTTTGAAGGATCTGAAGGTAATGATCAGCTCCTAGGCGGCACCGGTGATGATGTGCTGACTGGAGTTGGCGGCAGTAACCTCTTTGAAGGTAGTGGTGGAAATGACTCCCTGATAGGAGGGACAGGCGTTGACACGGCAAGTTATAGCGGATCCCGTGATGGCTATTCCATTGGATTGACCACTGCACCCAGCGGACAAGTCGTTGGATTTACCGGTGTCACCGATATCGATCCTATCGACGGAGATGATGGTGTAGATACGCTATCCAGCATTGAAGTTATTACCTTCCAAGGAGATGGCGTAACCTTTGATTTGACAAAGCCTGTCCAAGTCTTTGACACAAGCAATAACTTAGTGGGCACCTTTGACACGATCCAGGCGGGTGTGGATGCTGCTTCAACAGGCTATCTAGTCCTAGTCGATGATGGCGTATACAACGAGAACGTTATCATTGATCAGTCCATCACCCTGCTATCCGTGAATGGACAGGATGCTACGACGATCCAGGGAGTAGCTGGCTCTCCTCTAGGAACGGTACAAATTCAGCCGAATACTAATTTTGTTAGGCTCGGCAATATGACCCAAGGTTTTACCATCATTGGGTTGAATGGCAATGGTGCCATTGAAAAAGCCGCCGTCTACATTCAAGGTAGCAATAGTGGTCTTGTCATCCAAGGTAACGATATTGTTGCCAACGGTGATGCAGGTCTCCTATCCGAGTTTGGAGCGGCTATCACCAATACGTTAATTGACAGCAATACCTTCTCGGGACAGACCTTTGAAGGCAGTAATCCAGGTGGCATTGGATTTGGCACTCAGTTTAATGTTGGCAACAATGTACCGCGCCAACTGGTGACCATGGGCAACGGTGGTTCGGGGCCCTATGTCAGCAACACGATTACCTTCTCCAACAACAGTATTACTGGCATTGCTGGCGGTATTAGCTCAAATGATGGCGTATCGGAACAGGGGAATAACTTAGTCACCATTGATGCCGATACGGTTTTATTTGAAAATAATTCATTCACTGGATTCACAAATCGCTTTGCTACGGCCTTACGCTCCCGTGGGCCAAACTCTAGCCTGATCAACAACACCTTCGATAACACAACCGGCGGTAACACGCGGGGAGTCTCTATCGACACTAAAGGATCTCCTGGAACCTATAGTGGCAATAGCTTTGTTGGCTTCACAAACAACGACTTCTTTGCCGGAACCCCTGGTTCAGACTTCCTCTTCGGTGATACCGGCGATGATGTCTTAAGCGGCGGTGAGGGTGATGACAATTATTACAACGAAAGTGGTAACAATACAGTCATCGCTGGCAGTGGTAACAATATCATTGGCATGGGTAGCGGAAACGATGTCGTTACAACAGGTAATGGCAATAATTTCGTCTACCTTGCTGACCCTGCGGCTGCCAATGGAGGTACAAATACCATTACAACCGGCGTGGGTGATGATAACATCTGGCTGCCTAGTGGCGATAACACCATTAATGCAGGTGCCGGGAACAACCTGGTTGGGATTGGACTTGGTGACGACATTGTGACTGTCGGCGACGGAGATGACTTTGTCTATGCGGTGAATGGTGGCGGTGGTACTGACCTCTTGAATCTCGGCAATGGCAATAACATCGTTTGGCTAGAAAACGGTGATTACAACATCTTCACCGGCATCGGCAACGACTCGATTGGCTTAGGCACTGGAACAGATATTGTTCAAGATGCAGGAGGCGATAACATTATCTACATGGTGGATGCGGCTCAACCTGCTGGCAATAAAGATATCCTCACCGGTAGTGGAGACGACTACATTGCCACGGGTTCAGGGGATGACCTGATTGATGGTGGTCTAGGGCTGAATACCCTGTTAGGCGGAGCCGGTAATGATACCTTCGTCTTACGAACAGGAGCCTACAACTTCATCGGTGACTTTGAAGTTGGCAGCGATGCCCTACAGCTCACAAGTCTGAGTCTCGCTGACCTCAGTTTCTATCAAGGAACAGGTTCAGAAGCTGCCGATGCATTTATCTTTGTCGGTGAAGAAGCGATCGCCCAAATTGCCAACACAACCATCAATCAAATCAATAATGTCAGCAACTTTGTTTAAGGTAATCTTCCTTGAATCACTAGCTGAAGCTTAATGTAGAGCGATCGCTTTTCTGTAAACCGGGAGAGCGATCGCTTTTCTGTAAATCAGGGAGCGATCGCTTTTCTTTGAACCAAGGGGCGATCGCTTTTCTGTAAACCAGAGGGCGATCGCCCTCAGTTGACGCATTCCAACTTCTTAGTTTTGTTGGTCAAGCAGGGGACTAGAGACACTCTTTTGGATGTCGTCAAGGATGGTGCGTAGATTGGTGCGAATTTGCTCAACCCTTGCTAGTTCAGTACTGGAAGTATTCATTGCACTGAATGTTTTCTGCTTGGCGGCATCAATATTGCGTTCTAGTGTTCCATACACCTGCTGTTCAAATTCAGTACGAATTTCGTTAATCTGCTGTTCAAGATCAATCGTTAGCGCTTTGAATGTACTGGTAATGTCACGACGAATGTCTGCCATTTCTTGTTCACGCTTTTGTTCCTCTGCCATGCCATAGAATTCTGCAGCAATCGCTAAGATCCCTAAGGCTGGCCCCAGGAATTTTGCAGCATTGCCGATGCCTTTGGCCATATTTACAGCCTGCCATGGTCTAAACTTGAAACCGATCAGTTTGCCAATCTCTAAAATTCCTTTATGCAATGCACTACCAGTAGCATCCATAGAACGAAGAAAAATCTTACCTGTTCCTGTAGCAAATCTTCCCGTTGCAGACTTCGCAAGAGAAACACCTATTTTTTCTCCAATCTCCTTAAAGAAATTAAACTGACTTTGAGCTTGCTTAGCATTACCTTTCTCTTTTGGAGATTGATGGTTTCCAAGTTCATCGTTGAGATTAAGTTGTCTTATAAATGCTGTTGTTAAGCCACTTTTTAGTTCATCTAAAACTTCATTTTGAATGGATAAATTTGCTGCTTCAAGAACCTTATAAAGTTCTTCCGAGGCTGATTCATAATATTCACGAACATTGAGTTCGGATTTACTATTTAGTGATTCAAATTCTGGATCGCCGACAGCCGCAGCAAGATTCCTTCCTTCTTCGTTAATTGCTATTGATAGATCAAGAGCAATACGTTTGATATTTGTTCGCAGTCGTTCTCTCTCTCTCTCGATACGCCGAGAAAGGTGGGATAGGATTAATAAAAATGCCGTATCTTCATCAGAATTTCGAGCAAATAAAATCTGAGATTCGTCAAGATTCTTAAGCGTAATCCTGATCGGAACATCAAATTTTGTTAGGGACGATCGCTGCTTCACAAACTGATTGAGTTCTGCAATGAATGTCTCAAAGCGGCTAACCTCTTCCAGAAATTCATCATCTTCATCAACACCTTCGCAGTAATCTTGGGCATCAATAAAACAGATGGGAAATTCATCAAGAGAGTAGGGCTTAAGTGCGTCAGCTAAGCTATGACGATAGCTAGCAATTTTCTGATCTTCTTCACCGGCAGCAGCCGACATTTTGTTGATCACCAGCATGATTTTCCAGCGATACCCTTCAGTGTAAGCCAGCTTCTTGAAGTTTTCGACGGTCAGGGTATCAAACAACATATGGGTCAGACAGAATACGAGTAAATCTGCTTTTGCTATCGCCTGGTAAGTGATATCATCATGATCCTTACGATCGGTAAACAGTCCCGGAGTATCAATAATTTGGATGCCGTTCCAGTCATAGGATGTGGTCTTGTCCGTAGCAATATCCGTATCAATATGAATATCTCGTCGCCCGGTAAGTGCAGAAATAATGGTTGACTTTCCTGCACTGTATTGACCCACAAATGCAACCGTCAGCGCTTTATTTTGTTGATACTCTTTGAACTCACTGCGAAATGTTTGCCGAAGCTGAGTAATCTCGTCTGATTTTGCCGTAGAAAGAAGATCATCAAACTGTTGACATACCTCTTTAATCTGCTTGCTTAGAATTGCAGCTTCGAAAGATGGGGCTGAAGACATGGGAAAAACCTCTAATTAGTTCTCTGTTAGTGTTTTGTAGGATGAAGCGTCACACGTTCTTGTAAAACTGTACAAATTTCATCAAGCGACTTGCTGAGCGATATGGCTGTTGTTGTTCGAATGTTGAGACTCTTTCCGAATTCACGATCCACCTTCCGAATAGTCTTGGCTATGGCAGTATCTGTGAGTGGCTCAGTCCGATCCGTTGCCCAATCAATAATGCGTTTGGCATAGGCACGATTTAGATAATTTCCCGAACTATTCAATTCATGTTGAGCCGTTTCAAGTTTGCTAGCAATCGCCTGGATGCCTTGAATCAACTCTTCAAAATAAGCTTCAATAGTGTCATTTGCAGATTGACAATACTTTTCAAAGCTTTTCCTAGACTGCTGAAGAACCTTTGCTTGATGCTCATTAAGCTGCTCTTGCAGAACAGACGTAATATTATTTACTGCTTCACGACGTTTTTCATCCTTTGACTTAAAAAAGTTTGAAATGATTCCTACAGCAGTTCCTGCAATAGAAATCAAAGCCAACGGCGGGAAAAAAAGCCCTCCTAATACTCCCAGAGCCAACATAATTACACCTGTTATACGAATGAAGTCTTTGTCAAAGAAATTAGAGTCTTGTTCCGTAAATTTGAAGTTTCCACTCTGAAGTCGAGCTAGGATTTCAAGCTCATTACCAATTTCTTCAAGTGCTTCTTGAATCTCTTCTTGGAACGCGTGACAGGCTTGTTCAACAGATGTATGAATGCGTTCTTCAAATTTGTTTTGTTTGAGTAGATTATTCCAGGCTCGACTCATGTGAGCCTCTTTTGCCTCCCAGTGCTCTTCAGCGAACGGTGTCACCTGATTGAGGGCAATCTGAAAGGTTTCCCGGATTTTCTGTTGTAAATTTTCTTGGTGATCCTGCTGTGCTCGTTGAACCTTTCGACTAAAGTCCTTGTGTTTTTCTTGAAGCTGTGTTGCCAAATTGTCGTAGACACTAGCCTGTCCAGTAATCCACTGATAAGGCATATCGATTGCACCAACGGTTGATCCTAGAAGTGTTTGCGATCGCCGAATTGCACCGTAATCGATAATCGATTCTCGGATTGAGTCTAGAAAATCCTGAATCCGACTAGCTTTGAATAATCGTTGAGACTGCTGTTGATGCTTTGGCTCGCTTGAGAGTTGGGCCGCTAGCAGCATAACAGGAACAATAGACAGATAATCGTTGGCATAGTGCTGCTTGGCATAGCGTTGAATGCGATTCAAATGTCCGCTAATGCCATTTTTTCCGTCTAATGCAAACCAGCGATCAGGATTTTTGAGAAAATGCTCTAGTCGTCGAGAATCCCGTAAGTTGTACTGAATATTCAGCAAGATGATGAGCGGCTTTGTTTTCCCTTTCAACGCCTTCAGAAACTCAAACTCCGTTTCTTGAATGCTGTCATCCGTAACGACGTAGCAAATTACATCCGCTTCTTCAATAATGCTTTGAGCAATTTCCTCATCAGTTTTACCACCGGGTGCGCCAATTCCCGGAGTATCAATAATACGAATATTTTTCCACTCATAGACACGGTTATAACGCGTTGTTCGTTGTTTACCAATGCCGATGGATTCCCATCCTTCTCCAGTCACAACCGCATGAAGCGTACTCTTCCCAGCTTTCGTCTTTCCTAAAAATGCAATACTGAAGTAGTTAAGTGCCCGTTTCTTGGCCCGTATTGCTTCACGCATATTTTCTAGGTCACGCAAAATCTCACCTAATAGATTTCGGCGGGTCTGCTCCAGCTTCTCCGAGACTTCTTTTGCAGCTTTATATTTCCCTTGCCCAGTTGTTGTTCGCTCAATAGTGTAGATGCTTTCCTGAAGTCGGCCTGCCAGCGTTCTCAACGCGTTATAGGAACGCTCCAACGCGTGATGTGAGTATTTATAATCTTCTTGGGCAATAGAAGCACATTTTTGAATGGCTTCATCATATTCCGGCCCAGCCAGTAGAATTTCACGCTGCAGGCGTTCGATGCGTTGTCCAATATTCTCAGGAGCCAGTTCAGCTAATTTGGTAATGAGCGATCGCGACAGGACAGACTCAGCTCCTTTGAGTAGCTTTGCTCCAACCGAAAGACTATCTTCATCATCGTCTGTATCAGAACTCCACTGACCAAACCCCTGAGCCGCTTCCAGCATTCGTTGGATTTCGCTCCCATGGATGCCCCAAATTGTGGCGATTTGATCGACAACTTCACGTTCTAGTGGCGAAAAATAGCCATCAATGTAAGCGATCGCCAAGATTTGCTTCAAAACCTCACTTCGCTGACCTACAGGAACATTTCGTGCACATTCTTCCCAGGAGAGGTGGGTGGCATCTTGCCCTAGGATTTTCTCCATCTCTTGGAGTGTCAATTCATTGATATGTGCTTGCTGAGCAAGATCCCGCAGTGCTCGTGACTCTTGGCTGTGGATTTGCTGGTCAGCACAAATAATATGAACCAATAATAGGAAACTGTAATTTAGGGTTTCACAGTATTCTGAGGAGTCCTTAACTGCCATTCTGAAAATTCCTACTAAACTGCTGCTCAGCCAATGTCAACAATGCTCATGATTGAGAGCTGCTAACAGTTGCACAGTAAACAAGACACTAGGCTCCTAAATCGAGCTATGTCTTTATCAATTTCACTGAGATCAGTATTCCCCAAAAAAGCCATCAGTCAACATAACCACCACTTAACTTGCACGCTCTTTTGCTTGCATAGTTACTCTTCCTGGGATGTTATGTGAAGTTTCACTAGAGCATCTCACCCAATAGGAGTGTTATGTAGATTAATTTTTTGAGAATTTTTAAACAAAAAGATTAGACACATGTTACACGATACCGCAGTCGCTGTTGAGCATGATTCAGTTAGGTTCAGTAAACCTCTATCATCGCTGGGTGGTTCTGTAAAGCGATAGCAGGACGGAATAGGATAGGAAATAAAGCTAGAGACAAGGAAGGGACAAAGAGGGCGATCGCGTGATGTAGGTGTCATTAATTTCTGGGACAGTACATCCCTATGCTAGTCCGTACATGAGTGATAGTCGTATGACTCCGCTAAACGTTTGCAGGAGGTTTCAGTACTTCTCATTTAAGCTTGACACCCTGATTCAGCACCACCCAATCATCAGTGGCTAGGAATTTAGGCAACCATCCCTAGCTAGGCCATAAACATAGGTCGTATAGTGATCGTCATCAGGTGCTAGCCATTTGCTCAACAGGAGGACTCATCAGGTTCAACAACGACACTTCTCTCTCTAAAATAGTACCGAAGCGATCGCTCTTCGTTAGACATGCCTCATACCACTACTGGTAGGAACACCAAGCTTCTATACCGCGCTGAAAAGGGTCATCTATGACAAAGCTGATTATCCAAATTCCCTGCTACAACGAAGAAGAGACCTTGGGCGCAACCTTGGCAGCACTGCCGCGCCAGTTGCCAGGCATCGACTGTATTGAATGGTTAGTGATTGATGATGGTAGTCGCGATCGCACCGTAGCAGTAGCCAAGGCGAGTGGGGTGCATCACATTGTGCGTCTACCCCACAATCAAGGACTGGCGAGGGCTTTTATGGCTGGCTTGGAAGCGGCGCTGCGGGCAGGAGCGGATATTATTGTCAACACCGATGCTGACAATCAATATTGTGCTGAGGATATTCCGGCGTTGATCCAGCCGATTCTCCAAGGTGAGGTAGACATTGTCATCGGGGCGCGCCCCATCTGGCAGACTAAACATTTTTCGCCAATCAAGAAACTGCTGCAAAATCTAGGCAGTTGGGTGGTGCGCTTGGCAAGTAATACCGATATTCCCGATGCGCCCAGCGGTTTTCGCGCCTACAGTCGCCGGGCGGCGCTGCAAATTAATGTGTTCAATCGCTATACCTATACCTTAGAAACGATTATCCAGGCGGGGCAGAAAGGGATTGCCATGACCTCGGTGCCTATTCGCACGAATTATGTAGCCCGGCCGTCACGGCTGGTGAAAAGCATTCCGTCCTATGTTCAGCGATCGATTCTGACCATTTTCCGCATCTTTATGATCTATCAGCCGATGCGTTTTTTTGTCTTGCTGGGCAGTATTCCCTTTGGATTAGGCTTTTTGCTAGGAACGCGCTGGTTAATTTTTCTGTTGATGGGGGCAGAGCGCACCCGCATTCCTAGTTTGATTTTGGCGGCTATTTTGATTTTGATTGGTGTACAGATTTGGATCTTTGGTCTCGTCGCCGATCTGATGGCCGCCAACCGCAAGCTCGTGGAAGATATTCAGCAACGGATGCGCCGCCTAGATCTAGACCCACCGCCCCAGGCCAGCCCCCAAGTGGTCTCCAAGGGACGGGAAGCACGACCGACGGGCCAGCGTCGCCGGATGCGATCGCTCTATATAGAAGACGATCCCCTAGATACCCCCTTCAATGATTAGTTGGCCATGAAAAAACCTGGGTCGGACATGCCAACCCAGGTTCAGGATAGTTGCGGATAATTTAGCGAGGCAGGGACGGGGCCTGCAGGGGAGCGATCGCTAGGGCATCGGCCGTTGCCTGCCGCTGGGCGGTCAGGGTGGTCACGGAGCTGCGCATCCGAGCTGTCAGTTGCAGAGTCTTGGCGTCATAGACCTGGGTCATCAGCTTGGGATAGAGGCCAATGCCAATAATCGGCACCAGCAGACTAGCAATGATGAACACTTCCCGAGGTTCTGCATCGATCAGCACTTCGTGGGAGGTCAGCTCTTTATTTTCAGGGCCATAGAAAATCTCCCGCAGCATCGATAGCAGGTAAATCGGAGTGAGAATCACGCCGATCGCCGCCAGGATGACAATCAACACCTTGAAGGTGAGGCTATAGGCATCACTAGTGGCAAAGCCTACGAAGATCATCAGTTCTGCCACAAAACCACTCATGCCCGGCAGGGCCAAGGAAGCCAAGGAGCAGGTGGTAAACATGGCAAAGATCTTGGGCATCAACCGTCCCACGCCGCCCATTTCATCCAAAATCAGGGTATGGGTGCGATCGTAGGTGGCTCCCACCAGGAAGAAGAGGCTAGCCCCAATCAAGCCATGGGAGACCATTTGTAAGACCGCGCCGCTCATGCCCAGATCGGTGAAGGAGGCAATCCCAATCAGCACAAAGCCCATGTGGGAAATCGACGAATAGGCGATTTTCCGCTTGAGGTTGCGCTGGGCGAAGGAGGTGAGGGCTGCGTAGATGATGTTCACTACCCCCAAGACGACAAGGACAGGCGCAAAGTAGGCATGGGCATCGGGCAACATCTCGCAGTTCATGCGAATCAAAGCATAGCCGCCCATTTTCAGGAGAATGCCCGCCAGCAGCATATGCACTGGAGCCGTAGCTTCCCCATGGGCATCGGGCAGCCAGGTATGTAGGGGAAAAATGGGCAGTTTCACCGCATAGGCCACAAAGAGGCCGGCATAGACTAAAAGCTGGAACTTCAGCGGAAAGTCTTTGTCCATGAGCGATCGCATGTCAAAGGTGACAGAATCGCCATAGAAAGCCATGGCTAGGGCTGCCACTAGGATAAACAGCGATCCCCCAGCGGTGTACAGAATAAACTTGGTGGCCGCATAGAGCCGCTTCTTGCCGCCCCAGATGGAGAGGAGTAAGTAGACCGGGATCAGCTCCAGTTCCCACATAAAGAAGAACAGCAGCATATCCTGGACGGCAAACACTCCAATCTGCCCGCCATACATGGCTAGCATCAAGAAGTAGAACAGGCGGGGCTTCAGGGTCACCGGCCAAGATGCCAAAATTGCTAGGGTGGAAATAAACCCCGTGAGCAAAATCAACGGCATGGATAGACCATCTGCCCCCACTGACCATTTGAGATCAAGAGACGATACCCAACTGTAGCTTTCGACAAGCTGCATGTCTGGGTTAGAGACGTCGTAGAAGTTGTAAAACGCGTAAATAATCAGGGCAAAGTCAATGAGACCTACCGTTAGTGCATACCAACGGATCACTCGGCCTTTGCCATCCTTGTCAGGCAGGATTGGGATTAGCAATGCTGCCAAGATCGGGAATAGGATTATGGTGCTTAGCCAGGGAAAATCAGCCATACTCATCGAAAATTTATGATCGTTAAGCCAGATTATTCAAACCAGCGCGCCGGGAGAAAGGATGCTTCCCTAAAGGTAGTTGTCATCATCATGTCCCTAAACGCTCGTCGTAGAACCTGACGTTGAACGGGTACGTGGGATCAGCTTCAGGCAACGTATCAACAGTATGAGTGAAACTATCGAATACTCTGCGTTTCTTCAAAATCAGTCAAGATCTTATTAGTGCGACGGTTGGGACAAGGAGCGATCGCCCCTGATCCCAACCGGGATAGCTAAGAATCTTAGACGAGCGATCGCTTAACGCTTAGGTGATGCCTGATACGAGCACCAGGCCTAGCACTGCACCAAACACAATCAGAGCATAGAACTGTACCCGACCATTTTCGAGGTACTTCAGCCCTTCTCCTGTAATCAACGTAACAAACCCTGCCAGGTTGACCACGCCATCTACAATGCGCACGTCTACTTCTAGCACTTGCCGCGCTAGACGACGACTGCCTTTCACAAACACGGCATCGTAAATTTCGTCAAAGTACCACTTGTTCAGGGAAAGTTGGTACAGCGGCTGAATCTGTTGGGCGATCGCTGCGGCACTGACCTTGTAGGTGAGGTACATCAACGAGGCTAGGCTGATCCCAATCAGACCAATACCGACGGAACTGCCGGCCATGATGATGAACTCAGACCATTCAAACTCTGCCGGAATGCCGAAGGCAGGGAGTTCTTCCACCAGCTCGCCCGGCGGATGGACGAAGGCCTCAAAGTAATTGACGAAGGGCGTCCCGACCAGACCCAGCAGCATCGACGGAACCGCCAAAACCATCAGAGGAATCGTCATAGCCCAAGGCGACTCATGGGGAAACTCGCTGTGGGCGTGGCCATGGTCATCACCGTGATCCCCATGGGGATCGGTATCCACCGTCAGCTCTTGCGGATCCATCGCACCGGGGCCAAAGGCTAATCCCATGCGCTGCAGCTTCTCAGCTTGCAGTTGCTGGCGAATGTCGTCCCGGTTGCCGCGAAAGTCTCCTTCAAAGGTGGAGAAGTACATGCGGAACATATAGAAGGCCGTGATCCCCGCCGTTCCCCAGCCAATAGCCCAGAGGAGCGGATTCACCGCAAAGGTTGATCCAAGAATTTCATCCTTCGACCAAAAACCAGCAAAGGGAGGAATCCCGCAGATCGCCAGGGTACCAATCAAAAACGTAATCGCGGTGACGGGCATATGGCGGCGCAGACCACCCATAAGCCGCATGTCTTGAGCTAGGGCAGGATCGTGACCCACAACCTCTTCCATACCGTGGATCACAGAGCCTGATCCTAGGAAGAGCATCGCTTTGAAGTAGGCATGGGTCATCAGGTGAAACAGCCCCGCACCATAGGCACCTACCCCCATGGCCATAACCATGTATCCCAACTGAGACATGGTGGAATAGGCGAGTCCTTTTTTGATGTCATTTTGGGTGATAGCGATGCTGGCTCCCAAAAAGGCTGTGATGGCTCCAGTCCAGGCAATCACGTCCATCACGCCCGGTAGACCTTCGAAGACCGGAAACATCCGGGCAATGAGGAATACTCCAGCCGCAACCATGGTTGCCGCGTGGATCAAGGCAGAAATGGGCGTAGGGCCCTCCATGGCATCGGGGAGCCATACATGCAAAGGAAACTGAGCCGATTTGGCCACAGGGCCCAGAAAGACCAAGATGCAGAATAGGGAGGCTAACCCAACACTCAAACTACCGGACTCGACCAGGCCCGTCAGGCGAACACCAATTTCCTCAAATTCAAAGCTGCTGGTAGCCCAGTACAGGGCTAGGATGCCAAGCAGCAGCCCAAAGTCACCAACCCGGTTGGTGACAAAGGCTTTTTGACAGGCGTCTGCCGCCGCCTTGCGGTCATACCAAAACCCAATCAGGAGGTAGGAGCACATCCCGACCAGTTCCCAGAACACATAAATTTGAACCAGGTTTGGGCTAATCACCAAACCGAGCATAGATGAGCTGAACAAGCTCAGGTAAGCATAAAAGCGTACATAGCCCGGATCATGAGCCATGTAGCCGTCGGTGTAGACCATGACCAGTAGAGCTACGGTGGTCACAATCACCAGCATCACTGCCGTTAGGTGATCAATGGTGTAGCCCATCCTGAGATGAAAGTCTCCGGCGGCAGCCCAGTCTATGGTGCGAGTGTAGGATTCGTGCCCTTGGATCTGACTCCATAGCAGGGCAAAAGAGAACACCATCGCAGCTCCAATCAGGAACACGATGAAGAAAGCAGAGGCTTTCCTCAGGCGATTAACGGTGGTGCCGTATGAAACAAGACCTAGTCCGATCAACATTGCCCCTGCTAAGGGCAGAACCGGGATCAGCCAGGCGTACTGATAAATCGGTTCCATAACTCACAAGTTTTCCAATCTTTTGTATAGGGGTAGGTGGTTTGCAAATGTAAAGTTGGCAAAGCCGCTTACATTGTGACATACCCATGCCCAAGTAGTGGTCACCCTTCGGTGAAGTTACCTGCCCTGGGCTGTAGGTTGTGTGGCAGGTGTGATCTTAGGAATCGGGGACGATAGAGCGATGGGTCATAAAGGCGATCGCTGATGATGTCAGGGATTGCCCTGGCTTCCATGGGGTCGCTAAGCAGGAGCCAAGGCTTGGCTTGAGTGCGCTCATAACCCATGGGTGGTAAAACCCTTAAGCAAATCAGTAAATTTATGACGCCCATAGATGGAAAACGAGGCATGGTGTCGGGACAACATCTTGCTGTCCTTAGGTTTAGGGGTATCTAGGGACGCTTAGCAAAACTGGCACAGGGGTTTTAGGAGCCTCTAGGTTCTTGTGGCTATGCTGATGGGACAGGGGCGATCGCGCTTTTACGTTCAAGATAGTCCGATCCGCGACCGGAATCCTGGCGATCGCCTTTGTAGTGGCTCCCATCTATGGCCAGATCTCCATAGCTAGATGGTCTGCAGCTAGATTGTCGGGTGCATCCCAGTTTTGCAAGTTGACCCTCATCCCCCAACCCCTTCTCCCAAAAAAGGGTGAAGGGGAGCCGGATTCAAAGTCCCTCGCCCGGCTTGGGAGAGGGATTTAGGGTGAGGGCTATAAAAGTGGGATGCACCCAGATTGTCTGCCTATCGACTAGCTGGAGTTAGAGACGCACCTCTGGTGGCGTTCCAAGGTCTGAGCTGATGTTGACTCAATCATTCATGTCTACTCAAGCCCACGCATCGAGATTTCTTGAACCAGGGTGGGTATTCTGAGCACAACTCTTGGTTGATAGTCATCGCCTTGGCTCATCCGTCTAGGGGGTCGTCTCAGGTCAGAGTCGTTTGTATCCCTTCTCCCTCGTTTCAGTTGGGGTGCGATCGCCGCCTCGGTTCAGCGATGCCAAGCATCGATGGTGTTGGAGCGTATGGGTAATGCATCAAGACCCCAAGCGGTCTCCGTTGTTTCTGGCTAATTGGTTTGCAGGCTGCGCTGTCCACGTTCAGGGCTAGGTATTGATATGACTCGAATGCACCTTTTTTCTCGTTCTAGATCGGTTCGTCGCCTCGGGGGAGCGTTAGCTGTCGCCATGGCGGTCTCAACCCTAACCCCCATGGCTGTTTCCAGGGCAGCGATCGCCCTGCACGATGATCCCCAAGCTGTTTTGGATGAAGCCTGGCAAATCGTGAACCGCAGCTATGTAGATGAAGATTTTAACCAAGTCGATTGGCAAGCGGTTCGCCAAGACTTGTTGGAAACCGAGTATGCGTCCCCGGAGCAGGCCTACGCTGCTCTAGTGGATGCCCTAGAGCTTTTGGAGGATCCCTACACGCGGTTTATGGATCCCGAAGAATTTGAAACCTTGACCAATCAAACCTCTGGGGAACTCTCCGGCGTAGGGATTCGCCTACAGGCCGACCCGGACACCAGCTCCATTGTGGTGGTTGAGCCGTTGATGAGTTCGCCGGCCATGGCTGCTGGTCTACGCACGGGCGATCGCATCCTAGCGATCAATGGCGAATCTACAGCCAACATGACGGTACAACAGGCCTCAGAACGAATTCGCGGCGAAGTGGGTACCCAAGTGATGCTGCGCCTTGAGCGCGATACGGTGGGTGCTTTTGAAGTCTCGCTGAACCGGGCGCGTATTGCAGTTCCTGCCGTTAACTACACGCTACGGGAAGAGGGAGCCAATCGAATTGGCTATATCCGACTTACCGAATTTAGCTCCCATTCTCCTCAGCAAATGCAGCAAGCGATCGAAGCCTTGCTAGATGATGGGGCCAATGGATTTGTCCTAGATTTGCGCAATAATCCGGGCGGTCTACTGCAGGCCAGCATTGACATTTCCCGCATGTGGATTAATGAAGGCGCTATTGTGCAAACCGTGGATCGGCGAGGGCGCACGGAAGACTTTTCTGCCAACCAAACAGCGTTGACCGATCTGCCCCTAGCGGTGTTGGTGAACGGCAACTCTGCTAGTTCGAGCGAGATCCTCACCGGGGCGCTGCTGGATAATGATCGCGCTATCGTGATTGGTCGGCAAACCTTTGGTAAGGCTTTGGTGCAATCGGTTCACCCTCTTTCCGATGGCTCAGGTCTAGCCGTTACGGTTGCCCACTATTACACGCCTGATGGAACTGATATCAGCCAGCGCGGCATTACGCCCAACATTGAAGTACGGCTGAGCCAAGAGCAGCAGCTAGCACTTGCGGAGCGACCGGAGCTGATTGGCACGGGGGCAGATCCTTTCTATGCAGAAGCCCTAGAGTCGCTACAGCCTGGAAT
This sequence comes from Leptolyngbya sp. CCY15150, assembly GCF_016888135.1. NCBI lineage: Bacteria > Bacillati > Cyanobacteriota > Cyanophyceae > Leptolyngbyales > Leptolyngbyaceae > Leptolyngbya > Leptolyngbya sp. CCY15150. The sequence goes on along the minus strand of NZ_JACSWB010000143.1, from coordinate 5,122 downwards.
ATTGACCTATCGGATGCGTTCGGTGACCACCCAGGTCGGTCAGCGGGATCGCATCAGTCCTAGGGGCGACTAAATCTCTAGTCCATGGTCATAGCGTGGCGGCTCTGCACCTTAAGTCAAGCAACCTGTGGGCCGAGGTTCGGTAGAATCAAGGGGATACATCCCGATGAAGCCGGGGACTGAAGCTAATGGACGCTGTATGACTACATTGCAAGAGGTGCAGGCTGCTGCTGGAGCCACCTTTATGACCGTTGCCGACCAAACGGTACCCCAACAGTTTGGCCAAGATGCTGCCGCTCGGCAAGCGATCGCTGCTGGTGTGGCCCTGTGCGATCGCTCCCACTGGGGCCGCCTGCGTGTGGGCGGAGGCGATCGCCTCCGGTTTTTGCACAACCAAACGACCCATGCCATGGAGCCGCTGCAGCCAGGGCAAAGCTGCGACACGGTGTTTGTAACCTCAACGGCCCGAACCATTGACCTCGTCAGCGCCTACGTCTTGGAGGATCACGTTTGCCTATTGACCTCCCCTGGCTATGGCAGCAAGCTGATGCAGTGGATGGATCGGTTTATTTTCTTTGCCGACAAGGTGGACTTGGCTGACCTCACCGAGGCCACAGCTTGCTTCAGCATCATGGGGCCGGATAGCGATCGCTTACTGCAGCAGGTAGGATTGGCGATCGCTCCTCCCCATACCCATACCCAAACGGACATCAACGGTATGACCGTGCGGGTGGCGGCAGGTAGCGGCTTGGCTACCCCCGGCTATACCTTAATCTGCGATCGCGACCAGGGAGCCGACCTCTGGCAACAGCTCACCGGAGCTGGAGCCATCCCATTTGGGCAAGATCTATGGGAATCGCTGCGCATCCAGCAGGGGCGACCCATGCCAGATCAGGAACTCACAGAAGACTACAATCCCCTAGAGGCTGGCCTGTGGCACAGGATCTCATTTTCCAAGGGATGCTACATCGGCCAGGAAACCATTGCCCGACTGGACACCTATAAAGGCGTCAAGCAACAGCTTTGGGGTATTCGCCTATCGGACTGGGTGGAGCCAGGCACAGCGTTAACCGTGGACGATACCAAGGTGGGTTTGCTCACCAGCGTTACCCCTGCAGAATCCGGCGCGATCGGCCTAGCCTACCTGCGCACCAAGGCCGGTGGCCCAGGGCTCACAGTTCAAGTGGGTACGGCCCAAGGGGAGATTCTGGATGTGCCCTTTCTCACCAGGGAGCGATCGCCCCTCAATTAAACCAGACCTTAGGTTGAACAGACCTGCAGCTACTCGCTGGGGTTCATGAGTTCCACAGCATTGCGCCCATCCACATCCTGCACATAGACCTTCACCACCTCATCGCGGGCCGTGGGCAGGCATCTGCCGGTGAAATCAGGATGGATGGGCAGCTCGCGATGCCCTCGATCCACCAGCGTTACTAACCAAATCACATCAGGGCGGCCGTAGTCATTCACCGCATTCAGGGCGGCGCGAATCGTCCTGCCGCTGTAGATCACGTCATCGACCAGCACAACCGTTTTGCCCGATAGCTCCATGGGAATTTTAGTTTTAGCTGGCGTGCGCGTTTTAATTTTGTCGAGGTCATCGCGGTAAAAGGTAATGTCGATGGCTCCCACTGGCACCGCCTGCCCCTCCAACTGTTCAATTTGCTGGGCCAGCATCGTCGCCAAAGGCACCCCTCGGGTATAGATGCCGAGCAGCGCCAGCTTGGAAACATCTCCAATGCGCTCGATCACTTGGGACGCTAGCCGGGTTAGGGTGCGGCGAATCTCATCGTCTGACAGAATTTCGACAACTTTAGGCGACATGGCTGACTTGCGCTCACTCGCGTAGGGATACTGCATCCTACCGTGGCCGGATGCCTTCAGCAAACTACTGGATCATCAAATCTAGTCATCCTGTTTTCAACCAGCTCGGGCAAGACGATAAGGGTCGCAGGAGCAACCAAGATCAGGTATCAATACGGGAGCGCTGACACCATAAATATTGTTCCTACGCTGAGCGTGGGAATGCTCCAAGCGGCGCTCCTGCGCCCAGACACCAAGGGTCGCAGGAGCGACCAAGTCAGGTGTCAACGCAGGAGCGCTGGCACCATACGAATGACGTCCTTCTACTGAGGGCGATCGCTCCCCTAGGGGTCACACATCGCTCCCCTAGGGGTCACACGCTGCTGCTGGCCAGTTCCGGTTGGGGTAAGTCCACCCGTTCACCGACAATTTTGCGAAACTCATCGCCGTCAATGGTTTCACATTCAACCAGCAGCTCGGCCAGATCATCCACCAAGGCGCGATTATCGCGGATTAAAGTACAGGCTTGGGTATAGCAATCCAGAGCCATCTCTCGTACCCGTTGGTCGATGCGAGTGGCGAGATCTTCAGAATATTCTGCCCCTTGCCGACCGAGATCGCGTCCGAGAAAGACTTCGTGATTGCCGGTTTCCATGGCAAATTGACCGAGATCAGACATACCGTAGCGCGTCACCATATTACGCACCATGTCGGTCACCTTTTCCAGATCATTGCCAGCGCCGGTGGTCACTTCATCATGTCCAAAGACCACATCCTCCGCAGCTCGGCCACCCAAGGCCATCATAATCCGGGCCATAAATTGCGATCGCGTCGTTAGACCTGGTTCCTCATTGGGGGTAAACCAGGTGAGCCCTAGGGCCTGCCCCCGAGGAATCAGGGTAACCTTTTGCAAAGGCTCATGACCTTTCACCAAGGTGCCCACAATGGCATGACCGACTTCATGGTAGGCAACCAGCCGTTTTTTCTTGCTGTCTACCAGGGGTGTACCTTCCATGCCAGCAATGACGCGATCGAACGCATCATCGATTTCTGCAAGAGTAATAGCATCCTTGCGGCGACGGGCGGTGAGGATAGCGGCTTCATTGAGCAGATTCGCCAAATCGGCCCCAGATAGTCCTGGTGTCCGGCGGGCTAGGTTTTCTAGAGAAACATCCGCCGCTACTTTTTTGGTGCGGGCATGCACCTCTAGAATGCCGAGACGTCCATTAAAGTCTGGCAAATCGACCATGACACGGCGATCGAAGCGACCGGGACGCAGCAGCGCCGAATCCAACACATCCGGGCGGTTAGTAGCGGCGATAATAATCACCCCGGCATTGCCCTCAAAGCCATCCATCTCCGTCAAAAGCTGGTTGAGGGTTTGCTCCCGTTCGTCATTGCCGCCGCCGATGCCCGTACCGCGCTGCCGACCGACGGCGTCAATTTCATCAATAAACACAATACAGGGCGCATTTTCCTTAGCCTTGCGGAACAGGTCACGCACGCGGGATGCACCGACGCCCACAAACATTTCAACAAATTCTGAGCCCGAGATACTAAAGAAAGGAACGCCAGCTTCGCCAGCGATCGCCTTGGCCAGCAGCGTCTTCCCAGTACCTGGCGAGCCAATCAACAACACCCCTCGGGGAATCCGAGCCCCCACGGCGGTGAACTTCTCAGGCTTCTTCAAAAACGAGACAACCTCTTGCAGCTCTTCCTTGGCCTCCTCAATTCCAGCCACATCGTCAAACATCACCCCCGTTTTCGCCTCCATTTGGAAACGAGCGCGAGATTTGCCGAAGTTCATAGCCTGCCCCGAAGCATTGGCAGAGCGCCGCAAAATCATCACGAGGAAGACCACAACCAGGAAGGCCAGGAAGAAGTTGGTGAAAAACCAACTGGCGGTGCTGCCGCTGTTGGCTGGCGCTGCCTCGATCGCTACATTGTTTTCCCGGGCAAGCTGAACCAGTTCGGTGTTGAGGTCGCCGGTGAAGATCTGCACCTCAACGGGGGTTTCGTCGTCGTCTTGATTTTCAAGCGTCACCTGAACCACATTGCGGCTCTCATCGATGGCGATGCTCTCGACTTGCCCTGCCTGGATTCTTTCCAGCAGGTTGCTATAGCTGAGGTCTCGACCGTTTTGCCCAGTCTGGCCATTGGCTAGGGCTGGGGCTGGCAAGACGCTTTGGAGCATCATCCAGCCTGCGGCTGCCATCCCGGCTACGACCGTTCCTTTCGCTCTAGCATGGGCGGGTCGAGTGCGGCGAGGTTGAAGGGTTGAACGAGAGTGCAAGAACTGTTTCATAGTTAATAATACGTTTCACCCGTAGAGCAATTCTCCATGCATGGGAGATGCAGCAATAGACAGGGGGAACTGACCCTAGACCCAAGGTAGACGTTGACTGCGGTGAAACCACAAGCCAGTCCTAACCATGGCAACCTCTAAGTTCAGCCTAGGCGATCGCCCCTTGGGATTGATCACAACGTGTGAACGCTGGCGTTCCTGAATAACAATGTCTCTCTATTCTAGCCTTGGTCTCCCAAGAACTGGCGGTAGAACCTAGAACTAGTCAGGATCAACATCATCTACTACATAGACTAGTAGACCGGAACAGAGCTGGGATGAAAAACGGAGAGAGAGGGATTCGAACCCTCGATAGAGTCACCCCTATACAGCATTTCCAGTGCTGCGCCTTCGACCACTCGGCCATCTCTCCAGGGTACTTTTTCGGAATTGATATTCAATTCACTTGGCGGGCGATCGCTCTTCCTAATCAAGGACGAACAATGCATAACCAGCCACAAGAAATGTATGATAGCAGACTTTGAGGCAGTCTCAAAGAAAATTTTATAAACTTGGAACAGCCACGCCGTCCTACTCCAGATCATGACCTGCGATCACAGCACCGGAGATAGCGCACATAGAGTGTTCGTTCTGCTAGTTCGGCCGTGACGAATCCGACGAAGATCTAGAGCGTGGTTTTGTGCATCTCGCGATCGAACTCATCGCCCTTGACCAGTGGATCGAGTCTGAATAACCTATCTTGCACGGCGCTATCTCAACGGGCAATATCTGGCAGCTTGGACAGTTCGATAGCCAAACGCGTGAGGTGCTCAAGATCTTAATCTATACCGTGTTCCAGCCGACCTAGAAGAGCTCCTGCGCATCTTAGTCCACCGCCCTGACGCAAATCTGTATAGTATACAAAATATGAGTGAAGTTCTTTTTTTCTAGGGCGGCAAAACTAGCTGGAGAGCCTTCTGCTCCAGGTTAGCTAAATAAGCTGCAGGGGAACGTCGAAAATGCCGTTGTTGATTG
>NZ_JACSWB010000142.1 GCF_016888135.1 Leptolyngbya sp. CCY15150 | reverse complement strand
AACAAGCCCAACCCATCACAATCTGCCACAAGGGCTTAAACGTCTCTAGAGAGTGGTCTCCTACCACGAACTGGAGAATGCCTGGGTGTTTTGTATTTACGACCGTCCACAACCAAAGTTTGTTTTTTTCTAGGGCGGCAAAACTAGCTGGAGAGCCTTCTGCTCCAGGTTAGCTAAATAAGCTGCAGGGGAACGTCGAAAATGCCGTTGTTGAT
>NZ_JACSWB010000141.1 GCF_016888135.1 Leptolyngbya sp. CCY15150 | reverse complement strand
TGGATCAACTAACACTGGAGCAGGTTGCATCAGTTTCTGCCTACGACTTTATCCTGGAAGCACTGTTCTATGCCGCCTCACATTGAACTGGTATTAGTTCTAATCCCAATCTGGTTAATTCTAACTTTCAGAAAGACATCAGAAACTGCGTACTTTGGCTACAATATAGTCTTAAGGCTTTAGATGAATGTGAAATCGAGCTTAGGTACCTTGCTAGTGACTATAAGCAAGGAGGTTCTGGTTTTGATTCATACAGAGCAGCATTGTCTCAGATAAAAGTTCACCCTGAGCTTTTGCGGATTTCAGGATCATCTCAGATTTTAGAGAATTACGTTAACAGCTTAACTAGGCAACTTGAAGCTGCTTTAGTTCGAAAGCAATAGCTCAATCGTACTTGATCTCTTCAAAAACCAAATTAATGGAGATTCATTAAGTGTAGCGCAATGAAGTGATGCTAGTATTTGGGCACTTCATTGACACTACATTTTGAATCTTACGATTGTCAGCGTATAAAGATTTTAATCAAGCGATTTTTTCATTTCTCATAGGGAGGAGATGGAGGAGATCCTCTGCCCATTGATGCGTTGATTGTATTTTCTAAGTCCCTAAGATTCTGAATAACATCTTCTCTTTCAGAAGAAGTAAATTTAGACTTGTGCTTTTCAACCAATTTCTTGAGCTTATCAATTGCATTCAGAGTGGATTGCATAATTGCTTTAACCGTTGATGGGTTTTGCATAAAGCATTCTCCTAGGTGATGTAAGCAACTTTTATGGCTTTTAATGCTCCCTATCCCAATCGTAGATTTGGGATCCATTAAAGTCACTTCCATCAAATAGGACACCTGATTCATGCAGCAGGTTTGATGCTTAAAGACACACTTAATTTTGAGTTACGCCTATTAACTAGGCTTGACATTCGCCACTATAGTACGCTTGAACTACAATAGCAAGTATCCATCTTGTGATGATTTTTGATGAGTGGAGTCTAGGTGCGTACTCGGTGTTGTGCGATAGTACAGGCGATCGCTCCTCGCTGGGTTGAGCGCTGAAGTTTTGATCTCTAGTAATGAGAGAGAAAGTATGGAAACTTGCTGAAACGCTGCTTCCTGTGGCAGGGATCGAGCGATCGCCCGTTGTCTGTACTATAGAAAACTCTCTGAATTCGGTTTAGAAGCTGGACAAAACCCAGTAGAATTGACACTTGGGCGATTTCTAGTTGTTGTCTGCTCCCACAGTGCCACGAGATTTTTGCACCATTCAGACTGATGTGCAGCCGCATAGGGTCTTGAGTGGTTTTTGCCCTCGCTGCTCCCATAGTGCTCCTGTATGCCTCAGTCGCCACTCCGTATTTAAGCAAAGTGGTGCGATCGCTCCACTTTGAGGTTGTTTGTGTTACTCAACATATCTGCTGATCATGCCAAAGGTTCTCGTTTCTGATCCGATTGATAAAGTCGGAATTGATATTTTGTCCCAGGTCGCTCAGGTTGATGTCAAAACCAAGCTATCGGTTGATGAGCTGATTCACTGCATTCCAGAGTACGACGCCCTGATGATCCGGTCGGGTACCCGCGTGACGAAAGAGGTGATTGAGGCAGGATCTCAGCTCAAAATCATCGGTCGGGCTGGGGTCGGCGTTGATAACGTAGACGTGCAAGCGGCTACTCGGCGCGGGATCATCGTTGTCAATTCCCCCGAAGGCAATACCGTTGCCGCTGCAGAACATGCAGTAGCCATGATGTTGTCCCTGTCTCGCCATATCCCTGATGCCAACCAATCCCTGAAGGCAAACCAGTGGGATCGCAAGCGGTTCACTGGGGTTGAGGTCTATAAGAAAACCTTAGGGGTTGTGGGGCTCGGTAAAATTGGCTCCCACGTTGCCACGATCGCCCGGGCTATGGGTATGCGCCTGTTGGCCTACGATCCGTTCCTGTCTATGGAGCGGGCGGAGCAAATTGGCTGCCAGTTGGTGGAGCTAGATTTACTGATCCAAGACTCTGACTACATCACCCTACATTTGCCCAAGACGCCCGAAACCTATCATCTCATCAATGCAGAGATGCTAAATAAGATGAAACCCACAGCCCGCCTCATCAACTGCGCTCGCGGCGGTATCATTGATGAGCTGGCGTTGGCGGAAGCTCTGAAGCAGGGCAAGATTGCCGGGGCGGCGCTGGATGTCTATGAAGAGGAACCCTTGGGTGATTCGCCGTTGCGGGATCTGGGGACTGAGGTCATTCTGACGCCACACCTAGGTGCATCCACGGAAGAAGCTCAGGTGAACGTGGCTATTGACGTGGCCGAGCAAATTCGGGATGTGCTGCTGGGGCTGCCGGCGCGATCGGCGGTGAATATTCCTGGCCTGCGCCCTGATCTCTTGGAAAAACTGCGCCCCTACTTGGCCTTGGCGGAAACCTTGGGCAACTTGGTCAGCCAAATGGCTGGCGGACGCATCGAGTCCCTCAATATTCGCTTGCAGGGTGATCTAGCGGTCAACGAAAGTCAGCCCTTGGTGATTGCGGCCCTTAAGGGGTTGCTCTCCCATGCGCTGCAGGAGCGGGTGAACTATGTGAACGCCACCATCGAAGCCAAGGAACGGGGAATTCACGTCATCGAAACCCGAGATGCCTCGGTGAAAGACTACACGGGATCGTTGATGCTGGAAGCTAAGGGTTCCATGGGCAGCCATTCCGTCACCGGCGTGATTTTGGGCGACGGCGAAATCCGGATCACCAACATTGATGGCTTCCCGGTAAATGTGCCGCCCAATCGCTATATGCTGTTCACCCTGCACCGCGATATGCCGGGCATTATTGGCAAAATTGGATCCCTCTTGGGTAGTTTCAATGTCAATATTGCCAGTATGCAGGTGGGACGGAAGATTGTCCGTGGTGATGCGGTGATGGTCTTGAGCATTGATGATCCCCTGCCGGATGGAATTTTGGCAGAGATCACCAAGGTGCCAGGCATTCGTGAGGCCTACACCGTGGCCTTGGGTGCCAATACCTAGACCTCAGAGCGATCGCTCTCTAGCTTGGCTCAGATGGGCGGCAGAGCGATCGCTGCTTCGGTCGGGTGGGCTGGGATCCCTGCGGTGATATGTCGGTGAGCCCCAATCATTAAGATCGGCCACAGGATTAGACCTAAGGGTTGAATTACCCCCTACTCTGTGAGGTGGGTTCTGAGCATCATCATAGGGTAGAGGGCAGTTTCATCGTCCAATATGAGGGACAGTTGTCTTGGTCAATAGCTGGTGGGAAATTCAAGTTTTATGCGATGCAAATGCCGAGGAGCTAGTCTTCTGGCGGCTGGAAAAGTTTGGGTGCCGAGGTACGTCTAGTGAGACCAACGGCAGCAACTGTTTGATGAAAGCCTATTTGCCTCAGTTTGAAGCCCAGCTTTTAGATCTGTCGGCGCTGTCCATTTGGCTGCAGCAGGATGCTACCTTTACCGGTTTGCCCACGCCCACGGTGCGCTGGCAACTGATTGATGAAGAAGACTGGGCCAGCAGTTGGAAAACCTACTGGCATCCCCAAGAAATTGGCGATCGCCTCTTAATCAATCCATCCTGGATAGAGCCACCCACCAACAGCGATCGCCTGATTCTCAAGCTAGACCCTGGGGCCGCCTTTGGCACCGGTGCCCATGCCACCACTCAGCTTTGCTTAGAAGCGCTGGAAATGCGCTTGGGCGCTACCGCCACCACGCCCGAAGGTGGCGATAATTTGGTGATTGCTGATATCGGCTGCGGGTCGGGCATCCTGTCGATTGCGGCGGCTTTGATGGGAGCTGCCCATATCTACGCGGTCGATACCGATCCCCTGGCCGTACGCTCAACGCGCACCAATCGAGATATGAACCATATTTCCAAACATCAGTTGATGGTGCAAAAGGGCAGTTTGTCGGACTTGCTTGCCCAATTGACGGAGCCAGTGGACGGCATTTTATGCAACATCTTGGCCGAGGTGATTCTCGACTTGATTCCCATGATGGGGGACATTGCTAAGCCAAGTACCTGGGGGGTGCTCAGTGGATTGCTGATTGAGCAAGCGAAGCCCGTGGCCGATACCCTAGAGCAACATGGTTGGATTGTGGCCACGCTTTGGCGGCGCAAAGACTGGTGTTGTCTGAACATTCGCCGCTCGTAGATCCAGGTTTCCCTGCTCCTCAAATCTTGATGAGAAGAGGGTTGGGCGGAGTCGAAACCCGGCCAGCTTCCGTGAATTGAGTCCACCTACTTAGCAAAACCAATTAGGAAAGGGCAACTGTGATTCCATTAGATTTGGTTTCGGTAGATGCGCTTGAGTCTTTGGCAAACAACGCCCAGCAGCATACGCAGTCGGGGCAATTACCCACCTATATTCCCGCGTTGGGCCAGGCAAATCCCGATGGATTTTCCGTTCACCTGTTGACGATTACGGGGCAGACCATACAAGTAGGCGATCGCCCCCTGCCATTTGCGTTGATGAGTGTGATGAAGCCATTTATCTTGCTCTATGCCCTAGAGCAGGTTGGCGCAGAATCGGTGCTGCGCAGTGTGGGCATTCAGCCCTCCGACCATGCCTACAATTCCCTGGCCCAGCTCGAAGCCGATCGGGGCTTTCCACGTAATCCTATGATCAACAGCGGAGCGATCGCCCTCTGCAGTCGTTTGCCAGGAGCCACGCCCCATGAACGCTGTCATCGCCTTTGCCAATGGCTGAATGACCAGGCCCAGACCCATCTGACGTTGGATGAAACGATTCTGGCCTCTGTCCGCGATCGCCCCAATGAACAGAACCAAGCGATCGCCCGTTATTTGGATGTGACGGATCATCTAGCGACCTCCGCCGCCGAGGCGCTGGATGTGTATGAACAGCTTTGCTGTCTGTCGGGCACGGTGTCTGACCTAGCCCAGTTGGGTTTGCTGCTGGTGGCGGGAGCGATCGCCCCTCGCCATCGCCAACTGGTCACCGCCTTGATGATGACCTGCGGGTTATACCAGTATTCTGGACGGTTTGCCGTGGAGGTGGGTCTGCCTGCCAAGTCGGGGGTGAGCGGTGCGGTGCTGGCCTTGGTGCCTCGTCAGGGAGCGATCGCTTGCTACAGTCCACCCTTAGATGCGATCGGCAACTCGGCAGCCAGCATTTGGTTCCTGCGCCAGTTAGCTGCCCAAGCAGATCTGAATGTGTTTGGCTAGAAAGATTGAACTAATACTCTGAGGCGGAAGTGACCCGCCTATTGGCTGAGGCGGGAAACCTCATATGTCCTGGATTCTTTTTCGTTCTTCTGTTTTCGTTCTTCTGTCTTCCGGTACTGGGAGGATGGGGTTAGGATTTTTTGGGGCGTTGCATCACCATCTTTTCAAAGTTCATGGCCGTCACCCCAATCGTGACAATCAAGACCCCAATAATTTGCACCGTGGCCAAGGCCGTGCGGGGCCCCGGCGTAATCACAAAGGCCAGGAGAGCCGTTAACACCGGCCCGCTGGACGCAATAATCGACGCCCGCGCCGCCCCCATGTAGCGCACGCCATAGTTGTTCATCAAGTAGCCCACCAAGGTCAAGGCTCCCAGGACAAAACCGCTGGCCAAGAGTCCTGCCCGCCCTTGGGGATTGAGGGACAGGCCATAGTCAAACCCTGTGATGGGACTGGTGAGCGGTAGCAGAATCAGGCTGAGGCAAGTCAAGACAAAAATGGTGAAAAACTGGATGACGCTAACCGGCACCGGATGCAGTTTCCGGAAGCTAATCTGCATGGCAATGAGGTAAAAGGCGAAGGCAATGCCGGAAATAATCGCCGTGCCAATGCCCCAGATCGATAGTTCACCCGTGCCGACCAGTCGTGGCCAACTGGTGAGAACAACGCCTAGGAAAATGGCGATCATGACTACAACACGCAGCCAGCTAGGGCGATCGCCAAAAAATATCCAGGCTAGGGGTGCGGTAATAATGGGGTACATGAATAGAATCGTCACGGCGACGCCTGGCCCCACACCGGCAATGGAAATATAGATTAAGACCTGCGACAGGAAGAGGAAGAAGCCGCTGCCTACGACGCTACGCATCAAGCCATAGTCTTGGGAGAGGCAAAAGCCCTTAATTTCGCTCCAGGTTTTGGGGTAGATGACCATGGCAATCAACGTCATCAACGGCACCACAATCAACATGCGAATCAGCAGCACCAGGATCGAGTTGCCTAGGCTAGACAGGCTAATAAATCCGCCTAGAGACCAGATGTTGAAAATGCTGCTTTCGTTGCCAATGATGCCCACCACCACGTTGTGGAGCGACAGCGCCAGGGTAGACCCCAGCACCATAATCAGGCCCAGTTGGAACGAGGAAAGCGCTTGGGACGGTGGCGATGGAGCAGGAGCCGCCATCGGGGCCGGGGAGCCGTTACGATAGGCGGTTGCCACAGAACCCTCTGGAGGCGGAGATGGGCTCCAAGAGCTGGGTGAAGATCCCATATAGCCATTTTGGTCGGCAGGACGCACCTGCGATCGCCGCACTTCGTCTTGAAGCTGTTGATTGAGACGGCTCACCAGCACTTCTAAAATCGCTTCTCCCTGCTGCTGCATCGTTTGCATCCGATTGAGCTGTTGGGATAGGGAGCTTTGATAGCTGCTGAGGTCACGCTTGACGGAGGTGAGCGTCTGGTTGAGGCTAGCATCTAAGGAGTTGAGTACTCGATAGGTAGCGTCATCCTGGCCCACGGGTGCAGTGGGGCGATCGGCTAAGGTGGGCGCTGGCTCAGAGCGATCGGGCTCTTGGTGCATCTCGCCCAGGCGATGTACCATCAAGGTTTGCAGATGATCGGCGATCGCTTGCGCCATTTGCGAAGCCCAAATTTGCTGCTGAGCAATTTGCTGCTGGGAGAGCGTGGTCTCTTGATGGGTGGTCAAGTCTTGCCGTTGAGACTGCAGCGCGTCAATATCGTTCATCAGCTTTGACTTCTCGGTCTGAAGTCGGCTTACATCTTGGCTCAGTTGAACCACTAAGCTTTGCTGTAGCTGCTGCAAATCTTGGCTCATCTTGGCCAAAACTTGCTCAGGGTGATGACCCTGGTCTGAATCAGAAGTATTCGGTAGATTGTTCAGCGACTCCATCCGTATGCAACCTCTAGCACGGCGGTTAATGCGTGATGATCAAATGAATGATGATATCGGTGTGGCTTAAAGCACTTCGACCTTATATTAATAACGTCTTCAAGAGAGACGGGCAACTGACTAACTTAGCAGTCATGAATCTTTAACTAGTTCACCCGACTTAGGGCAGGTATGGTTGTTATCTCGTTATACATCGTGGGGCGATCGCTGCCCAAGACAGTGCCACCTGAGGCTGCAAGCTATCAACCCTAGAATTCAACGATCAGGTTGATTTGATGCACCGCACCATACATCTCACCTGCTCTGTGATCCTAGCCTTAGGGTATGGATGCCCTTGGTTTTCATGGGTTTTAGGTTTGCACCAGAGGCTAGTCTGTCCATCATTGCAGATAGCACCGTTGACAAAGTATAGAAGACTGCCAGCAAGAATGAGTGATTCTTGAAGAATCTATTCTCGTTATTTTAGCCGGATCGTCACCCAAGCTTCTTGCTCAACCTAGGATTCCATCTCTTCTAATGAGAACGGTGAGCGATCGCTTCCATAGACTGCACATAGACAGCATATGGACTGCGTCTGGTTCTGACCATGATCATTCCTACAGCCTTCATAACGCGAATGTTTGGGCGTGAACGAGCGCTAGGCGGCGGTTTCCTGATGAAAATAGTTTCCTGATGAAAAATTGTATAGATATGATCGGTTACACCGATGTGTTGACCGTCAGATCCATCGGCACCTGGGTGGCCCCCCGCAGATCAATCTGCCGGAGATCGACGCCAGTAAACGTCGCGTTGAGGAGATTGGCTCCCACCAAGGATGCCTCAGATAGGTCAGCTTGGCTGAAGTCGGCTTGCTCTAGCTCACTGAGGTTGAAAATCGTGGCGCGACAGAGTGCTTGGACTAGGGTGACAAAGGCTAGATTGGCTCCACTTAAATTCGCTGCTTGCAAATTTGCCTGGTTGAGATTGGCATGGCTCAGATTGGCCCAGCGGAGATGGGCTGTTGCCAAATTAGCGGCACTGAAGTCAGCATAGCGAAGGTCAGCGGCGCTCAAATTAGCATCACTGAGATTGGCACGCTGAAAGTTAGATTGTCTTAAATCCGTATGACCCAAGTTGCAGCCCACTAAACAGGCTTCACTAAAGATTGCCTCTCGCAGTACCGCTTCACTGAGATTTGCGCCCCGCAGGTTGGCATTGCTGACGTAGGCTTCGCCTAGGTAGACCTCACTGAGGTTGGCGTCTGTGAGATTGGCATCGCTCAAAATCACCCGACCGAGGTCAGCCCGAGATAGATTGGCTTGGCTGAGATTGGCGTTGCTGAAATCCGTTTGGCTGAGATTAGCCCGCTGGAGCTGAATGCCTTGAAGATCCGCGTCGGATAGATCGACATAGGCCGGATAGGTACCTCGCCAGTGGTTCCATACGTCTACGCCCTGCTTCAGTAGCGCTAAGTGTTCTGCATTGGCCATGGCTAAAGTTCCTTCACACGAGCATCTCACTGAGGATTGGCAAGCAGGAGCGACGACGGCTACGGAGGGAGGCTCATGGTCAAGTAGACCCGAAAACGTCGAGTAGACCCAAAGATGATGGGCTCCTGCATCTCAATCTGTGCTTGCTTATTCCAGGATGGAATCGCCCTGTCCGGACTATTGCAGACCGGGCGATCGCTCAATTGCTTGGCCCCTAATCTGTAGAGTACCCAAGGGAGCTGTCCTTGATCGCTCTAGTACCTGAGGCGTCAGTAACCCGCCTATGGGCTGAGACGGGAACCCTGGCGTGTCCTGGACTTCCTTTTCGTTTTTCTATCTTCGTTTTTCTGTCTTCGTTCTTCTGTCTTGCAGTACTAGGGCTCGTCCCCATCTTTTTTCTGCCAATCCTGAGGCGGGCGATCGCTACTCCAGGCCCACCAAGCTTGACCGCATTCACAATCATAAAACTCTTGCCACTTACGGCGATAGTCATCGCTGATCACGGGAGCGCGGCGGTTAATCCATACATGGTTGGCCTGCTGTGATGATGCGCCGCAGCGAGGACAGCAAAAAGACAGGGCATGAATGGCTGGTTCAGTCCATTGAGGCGGCGTCGGGTCAAAAGCATCCATGAATTAGCGAGCTGGAAGTATGGGTGATCATGCTGGCTATACCCTGTGTTTCGGGGCGATCGCTTGGGTCAAAGGCTTGGATACAGGGGCACCTGGTTCGACTCATCGGTGGGAGCAGAGTCGGCGGAAAGACTGCCTTTAGCTTATCAGGTCTACTCGCATCTGGACGTTGGGGAGCGATCGCTACTAGTCTTTACCGCTCTAGACACCGGGGTGGAGGGCAGGCGTAACCATGAGGGGATGGATCCACGTTCTGCACCCAAAGATGCTGCGGTCTAGATTGCAAAAAAACGCAAACTTTCTGCCGTGCAACGTCAAGAAATCATACTATGATTCCCTAGAGTCAACGTCGAAGGGCGGTGGCGATCGCTGCATTCATCCTCTGCAGCAGCCTGCGAATTATCGTGGAGTCAGTCAAACCTGTGAACCTTCTCCTTAATCTCATTTCATTAGTCGGGATTTTTGTTCTTTGCTTCATTGCTTGGCTTGGCTCCGAACACCGCCGAGTGATTCAATGGAACGTTTTAATTGTTGGGATTACGCTGCAATTGTTGGTGGGCATCCTGGTCTTCGGAGTAGGCAGCTACTTGATTGATGGCATCAACAACATTATTAACCCCATTCTCGATGCCTCGGAAGCTGGCGCTAAGTTTCTCTTTGGTGGGCCAACATCCATCCTGGCTGTAGATCCCGTCGCCAATCCGGGGCCGGGGCCTGCCGGTCGCTGGATTGCGCGGGCGGTGGGGGATGCCTATGTGGCCATTCCAGGCGATCGCCTTAGCCCAGATACCTTAAACCCAGGCTTCTCCTATGTGCTAGCCTTTCGAGCATTACCCCAGGTGATCTTTTTTGCGGCGCTGGTTGCTCTGCTCTATCGGCTCAATATCATTCAGCCCGTGGTGCGGGTGTTTGCCTGGGTGTTCAAACGCACCATGAACATTAGTGGCGCGGAGGCTTTAGCGGGAGCAGCCAATATTTTTGTCGGCATCGAATCAGCGATCGCCGTCAAGCCCTTCTTGCCGAAAATGACCCGCAGTGAACTCTGCGCCATTCTCACCAGTTGTTTTGGATCCATTGCTTCATCGGTCTTAGGACTCTATGCCGGATTTTTGCGGGGCAGCTTTCCCGACATTGCTGGGCATTTGGTCTCAGCCTCAATTTTGACCATTCCCGCCTGCTTTGTGATTTCCAAGCTGCTGGTGCCCGAAATAGGCGAACCCGAGACCATGGGGCATGTGCCTGATGATGTGACAGAAGGGAACCCGGAGAACCGGCCGTCCCCGGTGGATAGCTTGATCATTGGAGCCCTAGATGGGGTGAAGATGGCCGTGGGGATTGCAGCGGTTTTGATTGCTATTCTTGGCGTCATCGCGCTGTTTAACGCTCCCTTCAACCAAATCGCCGTGTGGATCGATGGCGCAGACGTTAACCCCCTGCTGTCCGAATTCCTGCAGCAGCCGTTGCGCAACCTGATGGCGATGCTCTTCCTGCCTCTCACCTTCTTAACGGGAGTGGCGCTAGATTGGCAAAACCTTTGGCTGGCATCCACTCTCATTGGGCAACGGCTCTTTGAAACCAACATTCCCCCCTACCTAGCCCTCAATGGATTATCCCAATCGGGAGCCATTAGCGATCGCTCCCTGTTAATTGTGAGCTACGTGCTCTGCGGGTTTGCCCACTTTGCGTCCTACGGCATCTTTGTGGGAGGTCTGTCGGCGCTGGTGCCAGAGCGGCGCTCCGAAATCTCTGCCCTAGGCTTCAAGGCTCTCTGGGGCGCGACTCTCGCCACCTTAATGACCGGCTGTGTTGCAGGGGTGTTCTTCGGTCTACTGGGCGAACCCACCAGTATCATTGGTCGCTAATCATCTCGTTCTGTCCTACTGCGTCATCTCTACCCTATGAAACGTACCCAATGGTTCATTGGTTTAATTGGTCTTACGGCTGCTGTGATGATTCTGCTGCAGGGACAGCCGTGGTATCTGCCCGTCTATGCCCAAGATCCAGCGCCTGCTACACCGGAGGCCGTCTCAGAAGAGGCACCGGCGGCTGAGGAAGTCCCAGAAGCGGCTGGCGAAGCTCCGGCACCGGTGGCTGAGGAGGGAGCGGCTGACGAATCTCCAGAAGCAGCGACTCCGGCAACAGCGGCTGAGGAACCTCCGGCTAGTCCTGAAGCCACCACCTCGCCAGCTCCTAGCTTGGCGTTAGCAGAAGAGGGTTATCAAGATCCAGGCCAGCGCTTTCAGGTGGGTCTCTTGGCAGACTATACCCAAACCATGCTGGCGGGGGTGCCCATTTTTGAATCCCCCGATCGCACCCTGGCCTACACGGTCGCCCTGCGTCCCCGTGCCGCTGATGTGAACTTGAATGCAGGAGCCCTATCTCAGGTGGCGATCGATACCTTCCGTACTGGGGAAGGGTTGCAGGTCGGTGCTTTTGAGCCAGTCACCGATGGAGCCCGCCTGCCCTGGACTGGAACGCTCACCATGGGCCGCAATACTCAGCCCATGCAGGGGGTGATGCTGGCGCGGCAGGTGCCAGGGCGGGTGTTGTTGCTGTTGATTGCGGCTACAGCGGAAGCGGCAGACCAGGTAGAGGCCGTTTATGCCACCCTTGAACCCACGCTGACAGCCCCAGACCCTGCCTGAGGAAGACCTGTAGGTCTACCCCACAGGTTCCATACCACAGGACAGATGGCCAACTGGCCCCCGATCGCCCCTTGGAGGAGATGATGCTCTCCCTGAGGGGCGATCGCTTGTTAGCCCTTTATCTGTAAGGGTTTGAGTGCTATGGGTCTAGAGCAATAACAGTTCTGACCAAGATGGCGATCTGGCCCAGTTGAAAAAGCCGACCGATCGCCCCCCCCAACCCCTAGGCAGCTAGATGATGATGAATTCATCGCAAGAGACACCAACGTTCTTGCCCATCCAAAGAATCTCGTCTATCTGTTAAGGAGTCATCTATGAAATCGTTCCTCCACCGCATCGCTGCCCTGACCGCTGCTGCTACTACCATCTCCGTGAGCGCGTTCTCAGCTATCCCAGCGATCGCCTCCAGCCCCTTCGGTCAGCAAGACGTTGATCAAAACAAATTTGTCGCCGTGGCATCCCCCATTGGCGGCGGCAGTTCTCACCAGCTTTTGATCCTCGAACAAGTCTCCAATTCCCGAAGCTGCTGGAATGAAGTGGGTAATGCTCCCGTTGAAATCGATCCCCTCTTGCTGAGCTTTGATTTCACCGGCATCTGCGGTCGCAGCACGGATAGTAATGGCTACTCCATTCGCATGAATGGTGAAGACCTAGGAACCCAGTACAGCCTACGGGTCACCCGCAAGGATGGCGAAATGGTTTTGGTAGGCGTTCCCTTCCGAGGTCAGGGTGAAACCCTGGAAATTGGTCGCTCCAACGGTGTCACCAATAACTTCGCCAAACTGAGCCTTGATGATGGCTGGCGGTTCACCAAGCGCACCTATGACGGACGCACCCTGGGTCATGTGTACCTCACCTATGATGATGGTGGCGCTGCGCCCGATCCCAATCCCGGTGGCGACTCTAGCTTCCGCGACATTGCCAACGATATCTATGCTCAGGAAATCAATACCGCTGTGTCCATGGGCTTCATTGCCGGATTCATGGAAGACAACACCTTCCGCCCCCAAGCCCAACTGACGCGGGAACAACTGGTCTCCATGGTGCTAGAGTCGCTGCAAACCTTGCCCGACGTGGAAATGGAACTGCCTACGGCTACCTCCCGTAACCCCTTCCCCGATGTGGCATCCTCTCGCTGGAGCGCAGCGAAGATCCAGTTTGCCCAACAAAGCGGCATCGTCACCGGCTATCAAGATGGCAACTTCCGCCCGACCCAAGCCGTGACCCGCGCAGAACTGATGGCGGTGCTCCGGCGCGCTGCAGAATATGCTCAGACCCTCCAAGGTCAGCCTACGACGTTGCCAGGTAATCAAGCGTCGTTCAACTTCACTGACATTAATGGCCATTGGGCCAACCCCCTGATTAGCCAAATGTCTACCTACTGCGGCGTTGCCTCGCCCTTGAACGAGCGGGGAAGCAACTTTGCACCGGATAGCGCTGCTCAACGGAACTATGCTGCTGCTGCTACTCTCCGGATGTTGGAGTGTTCGACTGAGCAATAGAGAAGTGGAGGGCGATCGCTCTCCCTAGATAGGATGGATGCTCTGTTAGTCCAGTTCTGTTAAGCCTGTTTCGCAGACGATTAGATTCTATGGATTTGGGGTTGGATGACTGGGTCGTCCAACCCCTTCTTCATGGTGGATAAGGGTTCTGTCTATAGAGTTTTCTACTCATAGAGTTTTCTACTCATAACGTCATCGAACTCAGGTTTGTATCAAGGATCGCTAAATGTTGCAGATCATCACGGATTATCAAGAAAGACGTTGTTATGAATAGTTCTTTATCGTGGATTGACTATGGTGTAGGTATCTTAGTTCAATACCGTCAGTCACCCTTTTATCAAGACTGGCTTATCAAAACGCCTGCCCAGGATGCGATCGCATCCTGGGTTTTTAAATGGCATAGGTTTAGACAAGCGAACGTCTTAGCCCTAGCGTGTATAGCCCAAGAGAGGTAGTAGCAGGGTGACAAAATGGTAGACCAAGGGGGCGGTGAACACATAGCTGTCGGTGCGATCCAAAATGCCGCCATGACCGGGAATGAGCTGCCCGGAGTCTTTGACCCCGGCATCGCGTTTCATCATGGATTCTGTCAGGTCGCCCATTAGGCTGGCTACGCCAATCAGAAGTCCTAGGGCAATTCCCGTGAGCCAAAACGCTGGAAACTCTAGGAGCCTTGCCCCAGCGATCGCCACGAGCATACTGCCGGTGATGCCAAACACAGCCCCCTCGACGGTCTTCTTGGGGCTGAGGTCGGAGAGCCGAGTTTTGCCATAGAGTTTGCCAAACACATAGGCCCCAATATCCGCTGCCCAGATGCAGGCAAAGGTAATCAGCGTCAGGGTTAGCCCTAGGGGGAGATCTTCCAGGGCCCAGCCGTTTTGCGGCCAATCTCCCCAGAGTGGCAAGCTGGCCGCGTTGCTTTCCAGCGATCGCAGTCGTACCCAATAACTGGGGAGATAGCCGCCATAAAATAAGCCCATGACCGACGTGGCAATGTCAGCGATCGTGGCAAATTTGGGTTGGAAGAGGAGATAAAAGCAAATCACGGTGCCTGCGACGGGCATGACAGCATCGGCTAGCTCTGAGGAAAAAGTAGCGACGACTAGCATGGTGAGGCTAGCAATCAATGTCGTTTTGGCAGCAGGCGCGATGCTTTTAGCCCGAGCGAGCTGGAAGTATTCTTGTAGACCGAGGTAAACAATGATGCCAAACCCAGCCGTGAAATACCATCCACCCAAAAAGATCATCCCAAGAGCCAGGATAATCGCAACAATTGCACTGAGGAGGCGGGCTATCGACATAGATATTACACAACGCGGCTCTGAAGGATGAGTGAACTAGGGTATACCAAAAGAGCCTTGGGCTGAAAGTTTTCGAGATCTGTGGGTGGCCAACCAAACCGACCTTGCGGGTGACAGAACGATATGGGCCCAGGCCATAGCTGGTGAAGCAAGAACTAAGCATTAAGGGTTCGCAGCACTCTCAGCTTCATCACCACGGTCGATCGATCCAAGAATCAGCTATCCTGATGGCACTGACCATCCTGATTGCACCAACCATCGTTAGAATGATGGCGGGTTATCAGTGTGGTGATCCATCGCAATGATAAAGTAAGACTCGCTGGAGACCTTCAGTTTCAGCAGCTTTTGTCTTTTTAGCGTAACGTAACCCTCTTAATAGTGGAGCTGCTCTACCGCGTGAGCGACATCGGGATGAACTTAACGATCGCTGATCAACCCCCTCGAATCCTACTGGTTGAGACAGATGATGTTCTGGCTCAGCAGATTGGCCTCGACCTCCAAGAAGCTGGCTATGAACCGGCGATCGCCCGTAATGCGATGGTCGGTCTTCAGCAGGTCAAAGAGTTTCAGCCAGCTTTGATTGTGGTGGATCGAATGCTCTCCAATGAATCGGGCATAGAACTTTGTGAGCAATTGCGGGCTTCCGGTAGCCGCATTCCCATTGTCTTGATGATGGTGCGCGAGTCGGTGGAAGATCGGGTGGCTTGCCTGGCTGCTGGAGCCGATGACTATTTCCTCAAACCCTACCGCGTGGATGATTTTCTGCGGCTCATCCGGTTCTACCTTCAGCCGGACACGCCCAATGCAGAGCAGCTACGCTTTGGGGATTTGATTTTGGATCTATCCACCCGTCAAGCTATTCGGGGCGATCGCACCATTGACTTGACGATGAAGGAATTTGAGCTGCTCAAGTTTCTCATGGAACATCCAAGGGATGTACTGACGCGGGAGCAAATCCTTGAAAATGTTTGGGGGTATGACTTCGTGGGTGAATCGAATGTCATTGAGGTGTATGTGCGCTACCTGCGCCTCAAGATTGAACATGATGGCGATAAGCGGCTGATTCAAACCGTGCGCGGGGTTGGGTATGTGCTGCGTGAAACCTAAGGTTCGCGTTAGCCGTCTGCTGAACTACACCTGTTCCCTCATGGTTGACCAAGGGTTGAGCATGGATGAAATAATGGGTCGCGTCTATCCCGGTGGATAGCGATCGAAATCCCGACACAAACAACTTGTCCAATTAGTGCGGGTGGAGTGTAGATCCAAGCGAATAGGGGAATGGAGCCAGTTTGGGCCACCGCGATCGCTTGAGATCTCAACCACTGCCTAGCGTTGATGTACTTAAAACTGCAAGCTATGGTTTACTCTGCTTCTGCGATCGCCCTCATGATCAGCCTCAGTATCATGAGCATGGGCTGTGCGGCTCCCTCGACGGCTGAGTCCACTCCTGCAAGCAAACCGCCCGTGACCGTTTCTTCTCCCGATACAGCACCGCCCTCTGAGACATCCCAGAGTCCTGAGCTTAACGACCAGGCCCAATCCTTGCCGATTACCGCCACGGCCCTGATTGCTGGGGAGGTGATTGAGCTGGAAGTGGCCCAAACTCCAGACCAGCAAGCCCTAGGTTTGATGTATCGCACCAGCCTGCCCGACGACCGGGGGATGCTGTTTCCCTTCGATCGCCCTCGGTTTACGCGGTTTTGGATGCGGAATGTTGAGATTTCCCTGGATATGATTTTCCTGGCTGGGGATGAGGTGGTGGCGATCGCCCAGGATGTGCCGCCCTGTCGAGAGGCCGTCTGCCCCACCTACGGCCCCGATACCCAAGTCACCCAGGTGATTGAGCTGCGCGGCGGCCGGGCGGAAGAGCTGGGTCTAGACGTGGGCGATCGCATCTCCATTACGCCCGTACCCTAAAACTATCTACGTGGGCGATACGACCTGACTGCCGTGGCTGCGGGGATCATCGTTGCTGGATGGTGCCACGGTGCGAGTTTCCACATCCGAAACACGACCCCGGCCTTGCAGGTAGGGCAAGGGGCCGCCTTCGATTAGCGCATCGAGATTCGCAGCCATCACCGGCCGCGGCTGTTCACCAATGGTGCTGGCGATCGCTTCCCCCTGAGGGTCGAGAAAGACAAAATGGGGAATGCCGTCCACTTGATAGTGCAGCATTTCCGGCAGCCATTTGGTATTGTCTACGTTCAGCATGACAAAGTTGAGGCGATCGCTGTAGGTCTGCTTGAGCGTTCCCATGTCGCCGGCCATGGCTTGGCACGAGGTACACCAGTTCGCGTAAAACTCCACCAGCGTTGGCTTGCCGTTGGTCAACGCCAGGTCTAGGGGAACCGATGCTTCGGCAAGGGCAGCCAGGGAGGTTCCCGTAGACTTGGTTTGAATACCTAAAAAGACCGAGACCGACAGCGCTACGGCGACGAGCACAACCACTAAGTTGCGCAGGCGGGTCATGGAGGTGGAGCTAGAATCCGAGTTGGTCATAGATTTTTATCGCTAATACGTTGAGCAGGGATGCTCTTGTTTTATTGTGAAGACAAGGCCGGGCTGAATCAAGGCAGCCGCACCCGGCACCATGCAAGCTGCTTGACCCAAGAGGAGAGCGATCGCTATGATCCAAACCAATTCTGAGAACCTATCCCTAGAGCAGGCTCAAGCCATGCTCCAGCAGTTTGACTACGATCGCTCTGACCCCGTCGCCAGCACGCCCCAACAGGTGCAGGCAGCCCTCAAGCAGGTGGCGCAGCACAGCGACTATCAAATCTTAGGTATCTGTGCCGACCATCTAGATCAGGGTAGGACAGCCCTCGTCGCCTACGCAACGGCCCTAGGCTATCCCGTTCAGCCCGATGGCTTAACGGCCATCGACGGCCCTGTCTACATCAAGTTCAATCCCAAAACTGGTCTGCTCTACAGCGATCGCTATGTTGGCGATCACCGGGGTGTACTCGTGTCCTGCCAATCTGCCTATGCGGAAGGACTGAACGAGATGTATGGGCATTTGCCGTTAGACCTATTTTCCGCGACGGCGTAGTCATCCCTAGAGATCCTGTCTTGGAAACTGTCCTTGGAGACTATCCTAGGACTGTCTAGGCATCTTGCTTGGATGTAGTCAGCGGATCGGAAAAGATCACCTCCTCCAAGTCTTGCCGGGTTAGGGAATATTTGAAGGAGCGCTGAATATCTTCTCCATCCTCGCTGGCGTTTAGATAGCGAACCACCAGGGAATCGACCTCCATGGTGATCTCGGCCTGCCAATCGGGCGTATGCAACGACCAGCAATGTAGGTTGGTGACATCTTGCTGACAGCCTTTGGAGGCAAGCCACTGCTCAATATCGGGTAATGGATGGTTATATAACGGTGTGTCTGTAGACGGTAATGTCATGGCATGACCTATCGCTAGGGTAAACGGCAAATCAGAGCTATCCCCGGCGCGGAGGGGAAGTGTATACAATTGTATCGAACTGTCACTCTCCCAACCCCGATCGCTCAGGCTGCAACCCTGCTGGCTGGGGCGACAGGTCAAATGCTGGGGGAGCTGTAGAGAGCGGATCGGTAGACGACGGTAGATTGGTAGACAGTGATGGAGCTGGGACGGTGAGGGTGGGTTGGGTCTGCACCACAGGCACCGGAGTTTGGAGGGTGACTTCTCCCCGAGTCAGGCCCACAGCGATCGCCAGCAGCACACAGCCAATAAAGGTCACCGTCAAAATCAACAGGGCAAACAGCTCCCCGGCAGAGAGGGGGCGATCGATGGGATCGAGGTAGGCAGACGACTTGCGGAAGGCGGCCGTTTCGGAGAGAGACGGCTGGGGACGCATCACGGATACCCGAGAATAGCCCATCTTCATGTCGTAGGTGAGGCGGCGATCGGGACTGCTTAGGGTGGCGTAGGCTTCGTTGAGGTCTTGAAACTTGGCCGTTGCGATCGCTGCCGGTAGGGTTGTTGTGTCTGGATGATAGAGCTTACTGAGATCTCGGTAGGCTTGGCGAATGGCTTGGGGGGAGGCCGACGGATCGGTGCCCAACAGTTGGTAGTAGTTGAGCGCAGTGGCGGGGGTAGATTGTTGGGCAGAATGACCAGTCGTCACAACCGTGTCTCTCTCACAGGATGATCTATGAAAACGTAACGGCTAAGTAACGGCTTAAACCCCTCAGCGTTAGCCGGCCTACTGAGCTATTCTAGCGATCGCTTAGCCGTCAAGAAACCCCCTAGGGTTGGTTTTGGGATCCGTCAGGGCTCAGGCGGTGCCAAAACAGTCGGCTCGGGTTAGGCGAATTTGGGCCAGGGTAAAGACGACGGGAATGATGCGTCCGTAGTTAGTGGCGATCGCCCGCCAGCCTAGATCGGCGAAGAACCAAGCCCACATGGCGGGGCCAAGCACGGCTAAGACGCTGCGCACCGCTGTGTAGCGAGCCGTGTTGAGGACAATGCCTCGGGTGGCGGTTTGCATGGCGGCGCGGGCCTGAATTTGGGTGGCGATCGCCACCCCACCTTTGGCGATCGCCTGCTGAGCAACTTGATAGGTGGCCATGTGGATGGCAATTTGGCGGGCTAGCTGCTGCAAGACCAGCGGACGCACTACGGCGCTGAGGGCAAGGGCACTGCTTCCCTTCAGCAGCACGCCCATGGGATTCTGCTGCAGGTTGGCAGGCAGGGGCTGAGCAAATTGTAGTTGGGAGAGCGATCGCTGCATCCGCTGATTGAGCTGGCGGCGTTCGTCAGCGTTCATGCTTTTGCAGGCCCGCTGCAGTAAATGGAGAAAAATTTCGGATTCTAGGTCGAGGGTGGAGAAATCTTGAGAGTAGGGAATTTTCAGGTATCGACAGACTTGGATGAGCACTTGCCGGTAGCTGACTTGGGCAGACTGACCACGAATCACCGTCACACCATCCGCTGCTAGGAAGCGAAAGCGTTCTTCTACGCTATCTAGCCAGGTCAAGCGATCTTGACTTTGCACATCGATGGGATCGGGCGCACAGAGATAGTCCAGCGGGTTAAGCTGACGGTGGAAAAGAACGTTGGTTAACCCCGAGAGTTCTTCATCCGTTGCTAATTCTAGAGCGGTTCTCAATTCATCCACGCAAGCATCCTCCAACCAGCAGTAAACCTACACCAACAAGCGGTCTTCCCGGTCTGCCTGGCCCATCCACGTCATGTGAGTCAGGATTACCAAGGACGAGGCGATCGCCCTAGGATTGTTTTCAGTCTACCAAGGTCGGCTCAAGTTCTGCCGATCTCCCAGGGGTCAAATGGGTCAAATCTAGTCATGTCTAAACGAAGGCTGGGTAACCTGTCCTGATCTGCTTGGGTGCCATGCCCGGCAGACAGCAGACGCACCGGTAAAAGACGCGGTAATCTAAACGTCAGTGCATTAAGCGATAGTGAGCGTATGGCAACGATTGGAGTGGTAGGCGCAGGAATAGCGGGTTTGGTATGTGCGCAGGCACTCCAGCAGTACGGGCATCAGGTTGTGGTTTATGAAAAGTCTCGCGGTGTGGGAGGACGCATGGCCACAAGGCGTCTGGCTAGCACCTGTGCTGACCACGGCGTTCGCTACCTGGAGCCAGAGGGGGAAGCCCTACGCTACCTCTTGGGAGTGCTCCATGATCACCATGTGGTGCGAGCTTGGCGGGGGGCGATCGCTCAAATGTTGTCGGATGGAAGCTGCCATTTTCTGGCTCCTAGCCGTCGTTATATCGCCCGAGAGGGTGTGAATGCGGTTGCCAAATGGCTGGCCGTGGGGCTAGATATTCGCCGCCAACATCGGGTGACCGCGATCGCCCCGGTGGCCAAGCAGGGCTGGCAGATCACGTTTGAAGACGAGCAACCTGACACTTGGGCCGATGCGCTAGTGCTAGCCATTCCCGCGCCTCAGGCGGTTGACTTGCTGACGCCGTTGACGCCCTTGGGGCTGCCTCTGCCCGTGTTGGATGCCGTGCGAGCGGTGGAGTTTTCCCCCTGCATCAGTGCGATCGCCACCTACAGCCATGAGCAGGGAGAATTTTTAGACTATTCCCAGGCTTGGCACGGCATTCAGTTTGATACCCACCCCGATCTAGCCTGGATTTCCTTTGAAACCAGTAAACGTCCAAGCCTGATACCGGATAAGGCTACCCCGCCGGTGTTTGTCTTTCAAAGCACAGCCGCCTTTGCCGACCAGTACCAAAACGCTCAGGATCTGCAGCCAGCAGGTATGATCCTCGTACAGCAGGCAGCTCAAGCGCTGTACGATTGGCTCGATCAGCCTGTGGATCTCTACGTCCATCGCTGGCGCTATGCCTTTGCTCAGCGACCCTACCCAGGCCCCTACATTGCCACCCAAACCCCGCTGCCGCTCCTCTGTAGTGGCGATTGGTGTGGAGGACAGCAGGTGGGAGGAGCGATCGCCTCGGGCCTGCAGGCGGCAACCTATTTCCAGCAAAAACTGGGAGATACGCCAGCGGCGCTCTCCTTTCATGAGTTGGTACAGGCACTGTGCGATCGCTCCTCAGCGGAATCCGCTTAGATAGGGTTCCAGAATGCGATGCAGCAGGCACGGCCCCTAAAAGCACAAATAGGGTGGGCATTGCCCACCCTACAAGACAGATCAGGTTGCCTGGAACGACTCACCCGATCGGTGTATAGACTTCATGAATCCGGAAGGGATCACGGCTCAGATCGTCTAGTTATTAGACGAACCTTCCGTTTCTTCCGACTCATCCGAGTTGCTCTCGTCATCTCCACCAGACGAACTGTTGTTGCCGTAGCGTCTATTGCGGCTAAAGCGACCGGATGAACGTTTGCGGAACTTACGGGCGTAGGCTTGGTTTCTAAGTGCTTTTTCTTTTTTCGGATTGCGGCGTTTGGCCATTCTAAACCTCGTGAAACAAGTGATCAGGGCGAGAGGAAGTCGCAACTTTTCTCGAAAACCGGGCAGGACGTGACCCCCACGGTTGGCAAATTGTGAGTCTTAGCCATCTTGGGCTAGCTGAAGTCTGAACCTTGCCTGGTGGACAATAGACCATGCCATGAGCACGACCGCACTCAACCGATCCATCACCACAAGACGTCACAAACTGAGGATCATACCATACATGCTGGGGCTAGTTGCGCTCCAGAAACGATGGATTTGGGGGTGTTCTCGGGCGATCGCCAAACAGCTAGCGTCTAGTCCCCCGGTCTACCAGTTTAGATCGCCTCGACCAACACAGCACGTAACAAGTGTTTACAATTAAGGAGTAGACCTATTGGCGAGTTCCCATGCATGTAACCTGGCTAGACAGCAACAGTTGGCTGATTGAACTTGGCGGCAAGCGCATTTTGCTAGACCCCTGGTTGGTGGGCGACTTGGTGTTTGGTGGCGCGACCTGGTTATTTCGCGGGACGCACCCCCAGCCGGTGCCGGTGCCAGAGGATGTCGATGTAATTTTGCTCTCCCAAGGGCTGGAAGACCATGCCCACCCTGCCACCCTAGCTCACCTCAATCACGATTGGCTGGTTGTGGGATCGCCGAATGCGGCTTCGGTGGTTCAGAAAATGGGCTACAGCCAAGTGGTGGCCTTGCCCCACGGCGAGACCTATTGTTTAGACGATCGCTTGGAGATTCGAGCGGTACCCGGATCGCCGATTGGCCCGACCCTGGTGGAAAATGGCTACATTCTGAAGGATCTACAAACGGGGCGATCGCTCTACTATGAGCCCCATGGATTCCACTCGGAGACGCTGAAAGACTTTGCGCCCGTAGATGTGGCGATTACGCCCATGATGAATTTGGAACTGCCGCTACTGGGGCCAATCATCAAGGGACGGGAGAGCGCTTTGCGGGCCGCGGAATGGCTGACGCCGCAAGTCATGCTGCCCACGGCGGCGGCGGGGCAGGTGCAGTATGAGGGCTTGCTGGTGTCGTTTTTGCGGGCGGTGGGCAATACGGATGAGGTGCGATCTGGGCTCCGCGATCGCCATCTGACCACCCAGGTGATCGAACCCCAACCGGGCGATCGCCTAGAACTTCAGCTCCAAACCCAGCCCACGGTTTAGCTCATGGGAGGGTGGCGATCGACCGATAAACAACCTTCGATCGCCTCATAGAGATTCTGCAAAAGCTCCTCAAATGTTTCTCCCTGAGTTGCACAACCCGGAATCGCTGGAACCTCTGCCCAAAATCCCCCTTCTTCTGCCGCGTGAACAACTACTTTGATTTTCATTAATCCTTGCGCCAATAGTGGGTGCTATTCATAGTTGACCTAAAACAATTTGGTTGTGTTCTGCAATGGCGGCTTTGCAATGTTCAACCATGTGGTTAAGCTTTAACGCTTCATAGATAACTAATGCCTGTTGATAGCTCTGCAATGCCTCATCATGCTGATCGAGCTGAACTAGCGCATTGCCCATGTTCAACAGTGAGGCTCCTTCACCGTGGCGATCGCCAATTTCGCGTGTAATTTCTAAGGACTGCTGATAAAAGTCGATCGCCTGCTGGTATTGCCCTAAGGACTGGTAGGCATTCCCCAGATTGCCTAACGAGTTAGCTTCACCGTTACGATCGCCAATTTCATGTGAGATCGCATAGTGTTGCTGATGGAAGTCGATCGCCTGCTGGTATTGCCCTAAGGACTGGTAGGCATTCCCCAGATTGCCTAACGAGTTAGCTTCACCGTGGCGATCGCCAATTTCATGTGAGATCGCATAGTGTTGCTGATGGAAGTCGATCGCCTGCTGGTATTGTCCTAAGGAATCGTAGGCAATCCCCAGATTGCCTAACGAACTAGCTTCACCGTGGCGATCGCCAATCTCGCGTTCAATCGCTAAGGACTGCTGCTGGAAGTTGATTGCCTGCTGGTATTGTCCTAAGGAATCGTAGGCAATCCCCAGATTGCACAACGAGGCAGCTTCGCCGTGGCGATCGCCAATCTCGCGTGCAAGTTCTAAGGACTGCTGATAGAAGGTGATTGCATCAATGAATCTGGATTGAGACTGCAAGAAACTTCCTAGACGGTTGAGGGCAGCCGCTTGAGCCGATTTGCGGTCGAACTGCTGATAGTGGTGAATTGCCGTTTGAAAGGCGGCGATCGCAGCGGTTTGCTCTTGCTCTAGGTTAGTGGCCGTTCCGCTTTCAACTCGATGGGCATAGACCCGCCCAAGTTGGTCGTACAGCGTTGCTAAATTGGGAGACGTTGGCGCGGTGGCTTCTAGCTGTTGAATTTCTGCTTGCAGTTCGTTGAGCGGCGGCAAAAAGTCGTTTGACTGGGGGGTGATCGAGCTAGTGGGTAGGGATGGCTGGGCAACGGTAGAGATGGCGGGTTCTGTTTCTGTAACAAATCGCAGAACAGCTTTGCGCCAGCTCCAAAAGTCGGGGGCGCGACGGCTCATGTCTTTGAGAATGCGATAGGTCACCCACAATACAATCGGATAGCGAAATTCCCGCAGGCCCTCGCGGGTCCACTGCAAGTAGCCAAAAAACTTATCGAGTTCGCTTTGTTTGTCCTCTGGCTTCAGCGTGATCCGCAGCAGTACTTCTGCTCCTGTAATCGTAAAAACGGCTTCCCCGCCCTGCTGAAGATAATCATGCTCATCTTTAAGCTTTGCCAGCGCTGCCCGCACGCTCGGCTCTTGCCCCAGCCTCACCCGATACGGTTGAATCTGGGCTTGCCGTGCTTCTGTTTCATACTGTTCGATGATTCGCTGCCGCAGTAACCAGTCATCACAGGCCACAATAATCGGAGCCAGCCGCCCCTGGCTGTTTTCAATCAGCGAAATCAGTGCTTCATAGGTTGCGGCATTCTGCTCCTGCGCATTAGCCGTGATGGTCATACCAGCACCCCTTCCTGCACTAGCAAATCAAACACGATCGGGTTGAGGTCGTACCATAAGGTCGCGTTGCGATATTCCAGCACATACAGTCCGTGCAACAAATCGAGAAACCGCTGGTTTTCTGCGTCCTGTGGCTTGAACTGTTCATAAATCAATTTCAGCAAATCAAAATCAACCTGTCCCAGGGGTTCTGCATAACCAATCTGCAAATCGGTCAACACAGTATCTAGCACCTGCTGGTCAATGATCACGGGCGGTTTGTCGAAGCGCGATCGCCGAATGCGTCCGCGAAGTTCCTGCATACACAGATCACAGCAGAGATCGACAATCCGAATCAGTTCGCGCAGCACACCGCCACTCTTCAAAATCATTTGCTGCTTCACATCCGGATCGATCAGTTCCGCAGGTAGGCGCTTGTCGAGCACTTCGGTAAACAGGGCAACACAGGCTGCGTCCGGGGTGCAATCCAAGTCTCTCACCACCGCTTTGCTAAAAAACTTCGCCACCCGCATGGTGTGAATCTGCTTCACATAGGCTTCGATACCTCGCTTCAGAGACACCTCTCGCAGTGTTGCGATCGGAATGGTGTAGAGAATTTGAAACCCTGGATCAAGTAAGGGCTGAATATTTTTGCTGAAGATGGATTCGGTGACGCTCAGATCAAGTTTATCTAAGTCATCAATGATCACTAAAACGCGCTTCTTGGTCGCATTGCTGATGTAGGTTTGAATCGCGTTAATTTGAGTGATCAAATCAGAAATCTTGCGGGCAAACTCGGTTGAGATCTCATCTCTCACCACCGAATTGACTTTCAGCGTTGATCGGATCGCCGCCAAAAACTCAGTAATCAGCGGAATGCCGCCTTTGACGCTGGCCTCTCCCCGGGCTTCAATCTCCGCCTCGACGGCTTGAGATTCTGTTTTTGTATGTTTGCCGAGCCAACCATACAGGTTCTTCTTGATGCCCGGTTTCAGCTTGACCTCGGCTTTTTCAGCCGCTTCCAGCATCTGAACCGCCATCGAAAACAGAATATTGACATGATCCACCGCCGATCGCTCGATCGTATCGGCAATCGAAAACATCACGACAAAGTAGCGCCCCGTATCGGTCAGGCGAAATCCCAGTTCCGCTAGCAGCGTTGATTTACCGCAGCCGCGATGTCCGGTAAAAATCAGCTTTTCATCAAGACCTGGAGCATCTTCGATCGCCTGCTCTAACTCGTCAATCAGCTTTGTTTGATAGTCCACACCTAGCCGCTTCAGCTTTTCTTGGGTTACCAACGGCTCAAGCTGAAGATCCTGACTGGCGGCGCGATATCGCTCAAGCTGCTGTTGAAGCTGTTCTAACGTCATAACGAGAACGCGGTGCTGCAAACCGCTGTAGGGCTGAGGATCGTGATGGTGTTAAATTCGTGTTCTCAAGTATAACAGTCGCTCCATGCTAGCCAATAGCACCCCTGCTGCAACGCTTGAATAAAACGTAAATAGAGGGCGATCGCCTAGACCTTCAGCTCCAACCCCAGCCCCCGCTCTAAGCGCAGGTCTGTGCCGTATGATGCTCTAGAGGTACGAGATCAGCGATCGCAGAGGCGGGGGCAATCCATGCGGGCAGTGCTATGTGGATATTATGGTCAGGGCAATGGGGGCGATGAGGCGCTGTTGGCGACGCTGCTGCAAATGCTGCCGTCCCACGTTCAGCCGCTGGTGCTATCGGGACAGCCTGAGGAGACCCAGAAGTGCTATGGCGTAGAAGCCTGCCCCCGGAAGTCTGCGCCAGCGGTGTGGTCGGCTCTGCGACGGTCGGATGTGTTCATCTGGGGTGGCGGCAGTCTGATGCAGGATGCCACCAGTGCGTTGAATCCCATTTACTACGGCGGCATCATGGGCATGGCCCAGCAGATGGGTTTGAAAACCGTGGCCTGGGCCCAGGGCGTGGGGCCCCTGAAGCGATCGCTCACCCAGGCGATCGCCCGTCGGTCGTTTCAGGGCTGTACGGCGGTCAGTGTGCGCGATCGCGCCTCGGCAGCGCTGCTAGAAGAATGGCGAGTACCCTGCACCCTCGCGCCGGATCCCGTTTGGGCCCTGGCCTCGAAACCGGTATCGGGCTTTTGGGATCTGCCGGCTCCGCGCATTGCCGTGGCCCTGCGCTCCCACCCCCAGCTCACGGATGCCCGACTTGCGGCCCTGACGCGGGCTCTGGTGATGCTGCAGCAGTCTACCCAAGCCCATGTGATGCTGATTCCCTTTCAACCGGTCAATGATCTAGCGATCGCCCAATCGATTCATAGGGCACTACCGGAAACCAGCACCATCCTCACCCTCAGCGATCCCCAGCAGTTGAAATGGGTATTTCAGGGGGTGGAGATGACCATCGCCATGCGCTACCACGCGTTGATTATGGCGGCGGCGGCGGAATGTCGCTGTTTTGCCCTCAGCTATGATCCCAAGGTGCAGCAGTTGATGGCGGAGGTGGCGATGCCGGGCTGGGATTTGGAACAAATTCCTGATGATGCGGGGGCGATCGCTCAAACCTGGATTGAACAGTATGCCAACGGCGATGCGCTGTCGGTGACCCAGGTGCAGGCGATGGTGGATCGGGCCTTGCTGCATCGGGATTTACTGCAGGCGGTGTTGAGCTAGGGGAGGTCGAGCCGTAGGGGACTGCCCCAGGTGAAGCCTAGGAGCTGTTGAGCATTGCCTTGATTGACGGCAAGCTCTACCCAGCCGTGACTGCCCACCAGCAGCAGCGGTTCTCCCATTGGCACATCGGTGTAGGTGTGAGCTCCAGGAATGTGGCGATCGCCCCAGATGCTGTGCCACTCACATCCGGCCACGGCGGCGGCGGGGATGGTGGTGATGCCGTTGCCAAAGTGGTCGATGGCCTGAATGCAGCCGGTGATGGTGTTGCCCGATCGCTGCCAGGTGGTTAAGGGCAAATCGACGAGGGAGTCGGGGGCGATCGCCTCGCCTACGGCCTGCAGCGGGACTCCCTGGGCCAGATGGGCCGCCACCGGGGCAAAGATATCGCGGCCGTGGAAGGTGGCGCTGGGGTTGGCATTACGCCAATACTGGGGTCGGTTGAGCACCACGGCTGCCTGGGGTCGCTTAGTCTGCAGTACGCCGCTGATCAGACCATTATCCGGGGCGACGAGGATGCCGTCATCCAGTTCCACAGCGATCGCCCGCCGCTGACTACCCACCCCCGGATCCACCACGGCCACATGCACGGTTCCCGGAGGAAAATAGGCGTAGGCGGTCATGAGTTGAAACCGGGCGGCGGCCACATTCTGGGGTGGGATCTGGTGGGTGAGGTCGATCACCGTGGCGGTGGGGGCAATCTGGGCAATCACGCCCTTCATCATCGCTCCATAGCTATCCGCTAGTCCAAAATCGGTCAGTAGGGTAATCACCCTAGGTGTGGTCATTCTGAAGCCCTCCTCACGTGCCCCCCAACCCGCTAGGCTGGAAAGATGAGACAGTTACAGCGTCGTTTATATCAACTCTGGCAGCCGTTCCGCCAGTCGTTTTCTACCTTTCACTATTGTGGGCGGGCGATCGCTCTCGTTTGGCAAACCCATCGCGGCCTCACCCTCATCTTTGCTATTTTGACCATCATCGCCGGCCTGCTGCCGGGGGCGATCGCCTATGTCGGCAAGCTGATTGTAGATGCGGTGGTGCAGGCGGCCCAAACGGGCGATGCAATCGGCAGCGATCGCTGGGTAGCGTTGCAATATTTGGGGGTGGAGGCGGTGCTGGTAGCGGTGCTGAGCGGCTGCCGTCAGGGGATCGCCCTCTGTCAATCGCTGCTGCGGGTACAGCTTGCCCAAACGGTGAATGTGCTAATTCTCCAAAAAGCTCTCACCCTCAGCCTCACCCAGTTTGAAGACTCGGAATTCTACGACAAAATGACCCGGGCCCGGCGAGAGGCGTCCAGTCGTCCCTTAAATATGGTGATGCGCGTCTTCGGCATCTTCCGCGACAGCCTGTCGATTCTCACCTTTTCGGGGCTGCTGCTGCAATTTTCCCTGGGAGCAGTCCTGGTGCTGATGCTAGCCTCGGTGCCGGCCTTCATGGCCGAAACCTATTTTGCAGACCAAACCTTTCGAGTCTTTCGCCGCCGTGCTCCAGAAACCCGCGAACAAACCTATCTAGAAACCTTGGTGGCTCGGGAAGATTATGCCAAAGAGGTGAAGCTCTATCAGCTAGGGGAGCTGTTTGTCGATCGCTATCGGCAAATTTTCGATCGCCTCTATCAGGAAGATCGGGATCTGACCATTCGCCGCAGTGTCTGGGGCTATGTGCTCAGCCTGCTCAGTAGCCTGGCGTTTTACGGGGCCTATCTGTGGATTGTTTTGGAAGCGATCGCTGGCCGTATTTCCCTCGGCGATCTGACCATGTATCTGGTTGTCTTCCGCCAGGGGCAAACCACCTTCGCCGGCATTTTAACCTCGGTGGGCGGCATGTATGAAGATTCCCTCTACCTCTCCACCCTCTACAGTTTTTTGGAAGAAGAAACTCCCGAAGAAGGCGGACAGGCTACCCAGGGGCCCATACCAGGGGATGGCATTCGGTTTGAACAGGTGTCCTTTGCCTATCCCGGCAGCCAAACTCTAGCGCTGACCGATATTTCCCTGCACCTGAAGCCAGGACAAAAGCTAGCGATTGTCGGGGAAAATGGCTCGGGCAAAACGACGCTGATTAAACTCCTCACCCGGCTCTATCAACCTAGCAGCGGCCGCATTGTGCTAGACGGCCTCGACCTGCGCGACTGGGACGTGGTTACCCTGCAGCAGCGCATTGGCGTGATTTTCCAAGACTTTGTTCCCTACCAGTTCACGGTAGGTGAAAACATTGGTGTGGGGGATGTGACCGCCATCCGCGATCGCGATCGCTGGCAAGAGGCCGCAGCCAAGGGCACGGCCCAAGCGTTTATCGACACCATGCCCGAAGGCTACGATACCAGGCTAGGGCGATGGTTTCGGGGCGGGCGAGAGCTGTCGGGTGGTCAATGGCAGAAAATTGCCTTGTCCCGAGCCTTTATGCGTCGCCAAGCCGATATCCTGGTGCTCGATGAACCAACCTCGGCCATGGATGCAGAAGCGGAGGTGAAAATTTTCGATCAGTTTCGGGCCGCCACCCAAAACCAGATCGCCATCCTCATTTCCCATCGCTTTTCCACGGTGCGCATGGCCGATCAGATCATCATTCTCAACCAGGGCAAATTAATTGAACAGGGCACCCATGATGAGCTGCTGGCCGCAGGCGGCCGCTATGCCCACCTATTTTCGCTGCAAGCGGCAGGCTATCGTTAGCTGGCAGGGCTCAAAATTGGCAACCACAACGGAATGAAACCCTTGATTCTTAAGGGTTCTAGTGATTGGCAGCATGACCGTTTGAGCCCTACCCGTTAGCTGTCATTATCCGGTGCATAGTATTGGATATAGTCCAGCCAACCTTGGGCATCCTTGGCTTCGGGGTTGATGCTCAGAGTTGCGTTGAAGTCTGCCATAGCTCCCTGAGTATCGCCTAGGTCATAGCGGGCTAGACCCCGGTTGTAATAGGCATCTTCATCTTGGGTATTCAGGGCGATCGCTTGACTGTAGTCGGCGATCGCATCTTCGGGATATCCCAAGTCATAGTGGGCTACGCCGCGATTGTAGTAGCTATCGCCATGGCGAGGATTAATTTGTAACGCCATGGTGTAGGCTTCGATGGCCGCCTGGAGCTCACCCCGCTCATAGGCAGCTAGCCCCTCCGCGTGATAACAATCTGCCCGTAAGACGGTATCGTCTACCAGCTCGCAGCCGCTAGGTTCCGATACCTCATCCTGGGGCATGGATTGGGCCATGGCTGGAGATATAGCCACCATGCTGCTGGCAGAGACGACAGCCATTGTTGCGATCGCACTTACCCAGCGAGATCGGATCAGCATCACCATAGAAGCTCCTCTCTATGCATAGACTATATGGACGATAGCAATAGACAATCCCAGTCCGTCTTTCTACCTTTGTCTAAGGATATTGCATTCTAATTTGCAGAGTCAT
This sequence comes from Leptolyngbya sp. CCY15150, assembly GCF_016888135.1. Lineage (NCBI taxonomy): Bacteria > Bacillati > Cyanobacteriota > Cyanophyceae > Leptolyngbyales > Leptolyngbyaceae > Leptolyngbya > Leptolyngbya sp. CCY15150. The sequence continues at coordinate 94,819 of NZ_JACSWB010000141.1, read as the reverse complement.
GTTGCCCCCCAGCAGAAACATGGCCTCATCGTAGGAGGCTGGCCCCGTACGGGCGATCGCATTATTGGAAAACCCGTAGCCCTCCGTTGGCATCCCAAAGAGACCTCGGTTGAGCACCTCATCACCATTGGCGTCATGGTAAATTGCCATAGCATAGGTTCCCGCCGGCAGGGTTTCGATGGTAAGACTCATGTCCAAATCGGTGATGGGATCGCAGCCTTGGGCTACTGCATTACCATCCCCACTGGGAAACCCTTGGCTGCCGTTAAAGATTCTGTAGCAGACATTGCCTTGTTGGCTATTGAGCTGCTCAACTTGGACGGTGAGCTGACTGTTGAGGTTTAGTTGAGACTCTGCCTGGGCCAAGCCTGTCATGGATAAATGGCTTAGGCCAAGTACCACCCCTCCTCCCAGAATTCTATGTATCCAACGCTTCATAGGTTCGTCTCAACCGTCTGATTTTGCCCAATCATTCTAGTCCACATTGATTCCTATCTTCCTCATCCATGAGTCGTGTTTTTGTCCTTGACTCATGGGGAGAAGAATTTGTGCCCTAGACACAATCAGCAAAAATACGGAGTGAGGGCTGAGTCTAGACCGATTATCCTTAAAGAAAGTTAACAAATAGTTGTGGAGGCTATCCTATGCTCAGCCAGTTCAACCGTCTTGCCCTTGATAGCGACGGTCGCTACGCCAACGATTTAGAGCTGCGGTTTATTGAGGAGTATCTCCAGTCCTACCAAATGCGGATCAACATCTACAAAAAATTGCAGGACGCCGAACAAAAGATTGTGCAGCAGGTATACAACAAGCTGCGAGCCCAGGATCCTAGCTTGCTGATCAGTAAGCAGCAGGACATGACGGCCAAGTGGAAGCGAGACACCATCCGCGTCCTGCGTTACTCTGCGGTCACCGTCCTCACCGATGACACCGCCACCTTCCAAGAACGGCTTTTGCTCTGGTTCCAAACCATCATGCGCGCTTTTGGAGCCCAGCGCAGTTGTGAAATGACCTACACCGTGATGCAAGACGTGATCCAGCAACACTTCACCCCGGAAGAATATAGCTACATTGCCCCTGTACTCGACCTCAACCGCACCGCCCTCGGCACCGCTGCATAGCCAGTGAGCAGCATCTACCCATCAACCATCGTCGTTGTCTATTCCTAGCCCGCCCGTCGTCCCCTGGGCCTGTTAAACCATCCGTGGCGCTCCCGCTACACTGGAGCTAGTAGAATCTAGGGTCGGAGCCTGTAGCACCGTCGGCAAACCCAGACCTAGCATCCGGGCGATCGCCTCTGGCAAAACCTCTGTCAAAAGTCTTAAGATTAGCAAACTTTTCATCTAGGTTCGTTAGATCTGCTTAACCTAGGGAATATTGAAACTAGCGGAGCAATATAACAGGCTTAGTTGATAGGGCAAGGATTGTCGCCACCGCCGTTCTCTTCACGCTGACCCAAGTGCCACCCTGGATCCCTCTCGTTGAGATCCACCCTCAGGGCCTTGTGTCATCCTATGCTTAGGGCGCAAGCAGCAATCCCCATCTCAAATCAGTACCGGTTTGGTTATTGCTCGTCATCCTTGGGGTTGAACACAGCCCTAGAGGTTAGTGCTGTCTGATGAACGACTCATACCAATTTATGTCTGAGGTCATGATTTGAGCCCCATCATCCTGATTGAGCCTATAAAGCGCCGTTTATTACAGTACCGTCAATCAGCCGTCTAGCATCGAGTCTGTAGGCTAGACCCCCAATCTTAGGTTAGTCATCCACCATTTCATCCCTCTAGTTCACCCATCCATACGCTTGCCTCGCTAGCGAGATCATCATAGCGACTCGGTAGATATCCTCATAACAGCCTCACTCAGATAGACACCATGGTAACCGCAAACAACCAGCACACCCTCAAATCAAAGCAACCGAAAAAGCATAACCACTACGGGTTTCGCGATTTCTTTCAGTTTGATCCTGAGCAAGGCACCATCACAGACTGGAACGGAAGCTGTAATCTGCTAACCAGTGAAGACTTTATCATTGGGCTCATTGAAGGGCTTGAGGAGGAAGTGGGTGATGCCTCTGCCGCCACCATGTACACCATCGGTTGCGAATGGGGACAGCGCGATGCCTTTTTCTTTGAGAAGTGGTTCTCTGAAGAATTTGAGCGCAATACCCGTCAAGCCAATCTCCTCTTTTTGCTCGAAACTTGGTGGTGGCCCTTTACCTCCCAAGGTTGGGGTCGCTGGGAAGTAGACATGGGCGATCGCAAACAGGGATTTATGTTTATCAACCTGTTTGACTCCGCCGTTGCTCGTACATTAGGAGATGTGGGTAAACCTGTCTGCCACATCTACGCCGGTCTCTTTGCCGGTTTCTTTACCGAGATGGTGAAAAAGCAACTGAGCTGCATCGAAATTCAGTGCTACTCCATGGGTGAAACCTACTGCAAATTTCTGCTCGGCGGACAAGACCGCATCGACGCGGCATCCTTCTGGTTGAATGAAGGAGCCACCGCTCGGGATATTGAAAAGCGGCTGCGTTCAGGGGAAAGACTAGGATGACTTCAATGACCTTAGTGCAACGGAATGGAGCGGCAAAAGGGATGCAAGCATCGTCTTGGCTGCAACAGTCAGTTCAACAGTTTTTCCAAGACGTGAACTGGGACGGTCGGGTGCTCGCTCCGCCCCCCGTTGAAGACGATATCGGTGATATGACGTCGCTGTTTCCGGCAGATGCTCCGACGGTGAGTAGTAGCTTTAGTTTCACCATGACCGTCAGCAACTACTTCGCTGCCATTCCCTGGGATGGAGTGCCCATGATTGCTGCGCCCATTTTGACCGATACCCCCACAGAAGCTGCTGCCCCTGAGGAAAAGAGCGTCACCTTGGATGACTTTTTCAGCAGCTTTTAGGTGGCATACGGGACGTCTGCCACGCTTGTTTGACTTAAACCCATGTATCAGGCTTGATGAGGTGTTAATATGCATCCCGATATTGAAGCGTTGTTTGATGACGCAGAGAGCCGTTATCTGAAGATTGAAGAACTCGGTATTCTGAATCAGTACGTCGATTCCCTACCTGAGCGGCTAGAAGCCTATCGACAACTTCGCAACCGTGAAGTTGACATTATGCAGCCGATTGCCGATGAATTAGAGGCAGCGATGCCAACGATGTCTCAGGACAATTTAGAGCGCAGTCTCAAGAACGCTATCCTCTTGCTGCGCTATTGCGCCATGGCTATGCTGCTCAATGACGAGACCTTTGTGCGCAATCGCCTGCTCAACTGGGTTGAAAAAGCAGCTCAGGCCTATAACACTCGGCCCATCGATAATCTTCTGTATCCTATGCTAGAGCGTAAGCTGGAGCAGGTTTTGACGGCACAGCAGATGGGCTTTCTCAAGCCGCCGTTGACGCTGGCCAAGAATGCGTTGCTCAATCCAGCATCGGTGTCGTAAGCGTGACATGAGCCGGTCTTGTGACATGAGCTGGTTCGCTGAGCGATCGCTAGTCCTCATGCCCTCTGTCTTATTCGTTCGACTGTTCCCTCGCCCTCTTCTTCCTATCGACCCATGATTTCCATCACCGATTTGCTCACCGATAACCGCATCCCTGGCAACTATTTTGCAAGTGATGCCTACGTTCAGGGCGATCTTGAGCTGGGGCTCCTCGAAAATCGTCGGGGAGAACGCCTGCTGGCCCTGCCGGAAATGTTGCTTCAAGGAATTTATGCCGGACTCGAAAAAGAAACCGGACAGGCTAGCCGTCTGGTACTTTATAATTGCGGTCGGTGGTGGGGTAAAAATTTCTACGCGCGCTTCTGTGAAGAGCTAACGGATTATTACCAAACGCCTATGGCAGATATGCCTATGGTGGAGTTTATCCAATGTCTCGAACAATGTTGGGTGACCCATGGGTGGGGGCGTATTAAGATCGACCATAGCTATCAAGACCGAGGCTTTTTGGTGGTGACGATTACGAATTCTCCGTTCACCAAGCAAGCACCCAAAGGCGATCAGCCGGTCGGATTTTTGGAGGCTGGGGCGCTATGCTCGTTCTTTAGCCAACTGACAGGTCGGGAGCTGCACTGTGTTCAAACCACCTGTGAGTCAATGGGTGCAGATAGCAATCGTTTTGTGTTGGGTCTACCTAAACGGCTAGAACCGGCTGAAACCATGGTTACAAACTTAGATCACGATGCCATCATGCAGCAGCTCTGCCAATTGTGATCTACGTATCGACATAGGACTCGTCCGTTATTGTGGCAAACCAACCGGGAACTGAGCTGAAACGCTCGAAGTATCGCCTCCTAGGTTTAGTTGGACAGGGGCAGTTTGGCCGTGTGTTCTGTGCGGCACATCGCAAGACTGGACGGCTAGTTGCCCTCAAGAACTTAGAGCAGCAGCGGTTCCCAACCCATAAGTTTTTGCGTGAACTGCGGTTCTTGCTCAGTTTGCAGCACGATAATATCGTCACCTGCCAAGCGCTAGAGCATACGGCTACGGGACGGTATGTGGTGATGGACTACTGCGAGGGCGGTACGATGCGGGGGGTGATGAATGATGATTATCGCCTCAATTTGCTGGAGGGCTTGTCCTTAATCAACGATGTGTTAGCTGGCTTAGAACATGCTCATCTGCGGGGCATTGTTCACTGCGATATTAAGCCTGAAAATATTTTGCTGAACCTGCGTATGGGCGGTTGGCGAGCGCGGATTTCTGACTTCGGCATCTCAAAGCTCAGTCAGGAACTGCGCTCAGATGAGGAAACGGGCAATACCGGCTCTCCTGCCTATATGGCTCCTGAGCGATTTTACGGCCAGTATTCGGCTTCATCGGATCTCTATTCGGTGGGGGTGATGCTGTATGAATTGCTCACAGGCGATCGCCCCTTTCAAGGCACGCCATCAGAACTCATGTCGGCCCACCTCAATACGCCGCTACAGATTCCTGATTCGGTGCCAGCCGCCTGTCGGCCTATTTTAGCCACGTCTCTGCAAAAGCTAGCGGCGCGACGGTTCCGCACGGCTGGGGAAATGCGCCAGGCGCTCCAAGAGGCGATCGCCCTGCTTCAAGACGAAGCGGTGCGCACGACAGCGGTTGAGCCACTGCTACAGTTTGTCGGCGAGACCTCCGTGAGCGGCTTTAGCTATGAGCAAGCAATGCTACTCAAGGCTCCTGTTTATTGCTTAGACCATGATGCCGAAGTGCCCATCGATCGGCAGCTTGTGGCACTGCCATCCCAGCGAATTTGTCAACAAGCGGGGCAAGCCGTGAAATGGACGGTGGTGGCAGCCCATGCACCCCAATCATCAGAAGAGTGGCTAGATTGGCGTGAGCTACAGATGTCTGAGATGCCTCGCCAGCTATGGTTACGACCCCAGGGATGTTTTGTGGCGACTGAGCGATCGCTGTCCTTGTTACCGATCTTAGATATATCTTCGGGTCACGAGCCCCAAATTCAACCGATCCTGCCGATGGATCAACCCTTTTGGGCTGATGTGGAGCCGGGGGGACGATGGCTAGCGATCGCTACCAATGCCACCTATCGCCTGCAGCAGTCTGACTCAGCTTCAGCTTCGCCGCTATCATCAGATAAGTTAGAAAGGGCGGATATTAACTGCGCTACGGAGAGTACCTTGCAGTTTGTGCGATCGCCCTTGTCAGGTGACTTAAGCTTACCTAGTCAGCCCATTCGCTTATTTAAGCCGGGACGTTGCTATAACGTACAACAACTGATTGCTCTAGATTCTCGCCATGTAGCTGTGGTTGCCCAGCGAGAAGCGGAATCGGACATCAGCACAACGCCCAAAGGTACATTAATCGAGATATTTAACCGGCGAGGGAATGTCCTAGGATCATTGGCCGTTCCAGTTTTAATGGGGCAAGCCATCAAAACACCCACCCCTTACCGACTGCTGGCACGAGATGCCTACAATCCCTATGCGCTACTCATGCTGGATCTCAAACCCTACCGCATTAATCGCATTGGCGTAGAAATTCAGCCTTACCTCTTGGCGGCTACCACGTGGGGCTATGTGGTGGTGGATCAAGAGGGTCAAATTCTGTTGATGAATGGGTTTGGCGATCGCATTGAGCGGATTAATGGGCCGAAGTCTCCAACGGCGATCGCGATGCCCAACCCTCACACGCTACTGCTCGCCACGTGGAATCAAAGCCATGGCAGTCTCTATCGGGTGAATCTCAAACAGTTGGATATTGATCTATTGTTTTGAGACCGGCTTGCTCAAGGCTCGTGCCATGGATAGCATCGAGCGCCACAAAACCGTGCGTTACGGCTGCACCCAATAGCACTCTGCAATCCTGAAACTCCATGCGACACATTTTGCAAGATCGAAGCAAAGCCAACGTTATCATCCGGATGAGCGCATGGTCATAGGATGACGGCTACTCTCCTTGATACTAGAAACGGGCGATCGCCTTAGGAACCTGAATTGCCTGCTGTCGAAGTGAGAGTCCCTTAAAACCCAACATACAGCATTTCTTGCTTTGGTGAGATACAGGTTCACGGCTGAAACGCTTATTTTTCAAGGGTTAGGTGTACCTCACTAACCTCGGAACCGCTGTATCTTAAAAAAAAATAAGTATGTATTTGAAGTCACAAAAAAAACCTTCGAACTTTGAGATGGTCTAAGAGCTAATATGGTCAAGTAGCTGGTTGAGCGTTGACTTTATCCAGCTAGATAGTATTCAGCCAGTCAGTCTTGATGTATGTGGCATCTAATCTCTAGTAAGTTATGAAACACCTTAGATTTCTATTCACGATTATAGTCACTGCTGTTTTCAGCATCTTTATTACGGTCGCTTGTACACCGTCTGACACTCCTACTGGAGAGGGCCCGGCTGAAACCTTAGTTATGGCAACCTCTGCCGATTATCCTCCCTACGAATTTATTCGTACTGATAGCGGTAGTGAAGAGATCGTCGGGTTCGATATTGATATTGCCAACGCCATTACTAGCAAACTGGGGTATGGCTTGGAGATCAACAACATGGATTTCAGCGGTCTTATTCCAGCACTCCAAGCTGGGCGAGCGGACTTTGTGATGGCGGGCATGACCCCCACCGAGGAACGTAAGCAAAACGTTGATTTTTCTGATATCTATTTTGAGGCGCAAAACACCATTGTTGCTTCTAGTGGTAGCAACTTGACCACGCTTGAAAGCCTCAATGGCAAGACCGTGGGTGTTCAGCTAGGAACCATCCAAGAGCAAGCCGCTAAAGATATCGAAGGAATTACCGTTAAACCCCTAAATCGGATTAACGAAATTATCCAAGAACTAAAGGCTGGTCGGATTGATGCAGCCATTGTTGAAGACACTGTGGCAAAGGGTTATGTAGATGCTAATTCTGATTTGGAATTTAATGTAATTCCTAATGAAGGAGAAGCTGGATCTGCGATCGCGTTTCCTAAAGATTCTCCTCTGCTAGAGCAAATTAATCCTGTCTTGAGAGACATGCTGAGTAGTGGTGAAATTGAGGAACTAGCCCGCAAATGGTTTGAACAAGATGTATCGGATCCAGGCTAGTCTCTAGGCTGGCAATTCGATGAAGGAAAGCCAGTCGGTGTTGCTGAATAGCAGTATGATTCTGCACTATGTTGAATAGAGTTTCAGGGCTTTTAGCTAGAAGTTCATACTCTAATTCAGCAACGCCAGCCAGTCTAAGACTGGCTTTCCACTGTTTAGAGCCATAGAAAACCCTAGCTTGAGGTGGATGATGATCAAGAGAAGGTTTCCCTTGGCGCTTCTTTGATACCATACTTCTCCTTTTTCACTGTTTTGATGTTCATGTGTGCGTCAGGAATCAATGGAAACATATTTGTTTGGCTTGTCGGGACTACTGGGATTGCTTGGAATTCAGGGACAAGGCTTAGTTTTAGATTTCAGTAAGATTTCCGATAGTTTTCCTTACATCTTGTGGGGAATTCCTGTCACCCTTGCTTTTAGCGTCACCTCTGCTCTCATTGGATTTACCTGGGGTACTGTTTTATCCATTTTCAAAATTACAAATCTTAAGCCCCTGAAATGGTTTGCCGATGCCTATACGTCTGTTTTTAGAGGCACACCATTAATTTTGCAACTAGCCATTATTTATTTCGCAACGCCACAGCTTACGGGCTTTACTCCTTCAGGTTTTCAGGCTGGGGTTGCCACCTTTGCTCTAAACTCTGCTGCCTATAGCTCTGAAACTATTCGGGGTGGCATTATGGCTGTTGACAAAGGGCAACGGGAAGCTGCGATGACTTTAGGAGTTGCATACCCGGTGATGATGTGGGATATTATCCTGCCCCAAGCTTTCAAAAATATTTTGCCTGCCCTTGTGAATGAAATGATTGCCTTACTTAAGGATTCTGCCCTTGTTTCCACGGTGGGTGCGTTAGATCTGATGCGTCGTGGTCAAGTAGTTGCCGCAGAAAAGTTTATTTACTTTGAGCCTTTGATTTTTGTGGCCATCATTTATTACTTGATGGTAATTGCTTTAACGTCGGTAGCGAAAAATCTTGAAACAAGGATGCGGAAAAGTGATTAGAACTGAAGCATTGTGCAAGTCCTTTGGGGGGTTACAAGTTCTAAAAGAAATTTCTACGGAAATTCGAAAAGGGGAGGTTGTTGCAATTCTTGGCCCTTCAGGATGCGGAAAATCCACTTTTTTACGATGTCTTAACTTGTTAGAGACCCCTACAAAGGGGCGAGTCTACATTAATGATGTAGAAGTTACAAATCCCAAGATTGACATCAATAAAGTGCGACAAAATATGGGGATGGTATTTCAGCACTTTAATTTATTTCCCCACATGACGGTGCTGCAAAACGTCACCTATGGCCCCATTAAGGTAAAAAAAATGACTAAGGGGTTGGCTGAAGAGTTAGGGATGGAAAAACTTACGCTGGTAGGATTGGCCGAAAAGGCTAATGTCTTTCCATCGCGCCTCTCTGGAGGGCAAAAACAGCGGGTGGCGATCGCCCGCTCTCTTGCCATGAAGCCCGAAGTAATGTTATTTGATGAACCCACCTCTGCCCTTGATCCTGAAATGGTAAAGGAGGTGTTGGATGTGATCAAATCCCTAGCTAAAACTGGGATTACGATGGCCGTTGTGACCCATGAAATGGGTTTTGCTCGAGAAGTTGCCGATAGAATCATGTTCTTAGATGCAGGTGTAGTGGCCGAAGATGCGCCCCCGGACATTTTCTTTTCGTCACCGAAGAGCGCGCGCGCTTGCCAATTCCTAGAAAAAGTATTGTGATTTTTCGTGGGATGAGTTACCCCAAAATCCTATTTTGAACATCTCTTTCAACATAAGAGGGAAGCCTAATTCTTTAATCTTGTGGTATCTATCAGGAGCACAAAGAGTTGGGCTTTTTACGTTGTTGCATCTTCTCAATAATAGTGCTGCTGAATCAGAGAATGAAACTCTAGCTAGAGGATCTGAAACTTCACGCAACATGTTGCGGAATCATACTGCTATTCAGCAATGCCTAATAATTTGTACGTTGGCAACGGGAAATGAGACCTTGATCCAACTCATCCACGGCGACCCCTTTCACACCGGCACACCCTAGAGGCTGGAGTTCCCCATAAAATGATGGCAGGGAGGAACGTTCGGATATTTCGGGTATAGAGCATGGGTGCATCCAGTTTTGCACGCTAGCCTCCATGCCCCAGATCCTTCTCTCCAAAAGGGCTAGGGGGAGCCGGATGCAAAAGTCGAGCACTGAAGGACAAGATTCCTGTAACCTTTAGCTTCAGAAGCTTTCACTTGACTTAAGTTGAATGCCAGGAGGCGGACTTGAACCGCCGACACGAGGATTTTCAGAAAAGATAAATTAAAAGGGAACTCTTGTGCCTATCTGCATCTCTTCAGGTGTGGATTTGGCGTGGTCTGCAAAGATTGGAGCATCACAAATCCACAGCTTTCTTTCAACACGACACTCTGGATAATTAAAATTTGCTGTCATCTCTCCAGGGCATTGATCATCTGGCATTACTTTCGCATACCGTCCGGTGACCGATTCAAATGCATGAACACAAACAAATTGAGCATTGTAGTCATCCGTGGCAAAAAAAGACCAATGAATCAAGATTAGGCGACTAGATGTTAACCAGTTCCATCCTGCTGCACCTAAAACAATGATTATGATTGAGCAAGCGCCAATTATTAGTTGTTTGTTCACTAGCCTTCTTCTATGAATTATTGCTCTAATGGTAGACCTGGAAGACCCAGGGAAGGAATAGACGGACGGGGGTTAGTCCGGGTCAATAGAGCAGAATACCTTAATGCTGGAAGGCTATCACAAGAATGGTCACGGTTTCTTGAAAACCCGATACAGGAAAATGTTCCGAGTATCCCATTAAATCGCAGGGATGGTTCATGGAACTTAGAGCTTTCTGCTGACATAGGAGATGCTGCTAATTTATCAGACATCTATTACGGCGATATTCGCACCTTCTGCGAGAGCAATCCTACCAACCCAGACCTTGCCGGGGTTCCTGAATCCGAGTGGGAATGGGCGATCGCCTCAACAGTTAGACGGTGGAACCAGTATTGTGAATGCCGTCCAGATATCCCTTCAGATCGCGAACAACAATGCGAGTATTACGAAGCTCTTCAACTGCCAAACGGAGCTAACGGACAATGTCCCCAGTGGTATCAAGTCAACACCATTTGGAAGGTCAAGCGGTATGTTCAAGATGCCGCCGTTGAGGGAGGGTGGCGATACACCTACGATATTGATGATGCCAGTACATACCTTCTACGAGGGCCTATTAGCGTTCCGATCGGCCCAACAAGTCAATATTCTTCAAATCCTAGAGTTGAGGGATTCGTAATTTTATCCCCTGCATCCTTTGATGATGGGGCAGAGCTTCGTCATCGATTTGTCACATCCAGCTATGTCAACTTTGAATCTACTGGGACGATTGCCTATGAATTCTATCCACGATGGCCTGGCCCTGGCTTTCAAGTGACATCAATTACTCCTTTAGGAACAAGGCTTTTTGGAAGGGATTCACAAGGCAACCCGTTGTATGATCCGGCTTTTGTGTTAGATGAAAACTGCTGTAATACTGAGCCACCGCCACCGCCGCCGCCACCACCGCCATTCCCAGATCCAGAGCTAATACTAGAATTTGAATGTATCGAAGGATGCGATGATGACGACGTGATTATAGTCATTCAAGGTCAACCAGGCCCGCCTGGGCCACCTGGCCCGCCGGGGGAAGATGGAGATGATGGGCTGATTGGCGACCAGGGACCGCAGGGCGATCCGGGGCCGCCTGGTCTAGCAGGCCCGATCGGGCCACAGGGCGAACAGGGGCCACGCGGTCTAAAAGGCGACCAAGGGGAGAAGGGCGACCAAGGGGAAAAAGGCGAGCCAGGCGATTGCCCAGTTATCACCGTTGACTATGAATCCTTCCCGATCGAAGACGGTGAAGAGCCATCAGTCACGGTTGAAGAGCGGGGTCTCTGTCAGTATGGATTTACGTTTCGCTTACCAAAGGGGTTGAGCATGGTAACCGTTAGCGGAGAGATTACCGTCTGTGATTCCACAGGAGCCCTGCAAACCTTCCCCTATGCAGGAGATAACTTTGAGGGGATCTTCTCCTTTGCTGCAGCCCAATCATCAGCCCTTAGGGAATTAAGCGGCTCAATTTGCCCTCCCCTGTCTGGGATAATGCCTCGCCCAAGCTGCTTTGAAGATGAGGGTGAGGTTGATGATTTCTTCACAGAGGTTGTGATCGCCGTTGTAGACACAATCATCGATCTAATCATCGTGAACCTAGTTGGAGCTGGGCCCATTGCAGCCTTTATCATCGATCAGCTAAGCAATTACCTGGTTGGATACCTTCGCACCATCTTTAGACGGTTCCTAGATGATTTCGTAGCACCAGACCCTATTGAGTATGAAGGCATTGGTATACGTGTTCTACAGCGCCAGATAGAAATCCTCAATCAGAACGTTGTAGACCTTGCCACACTGGTTTGCCCTAGTGCTCCAGTCCCCCAGGTGCAAGAAATATGTATCCCAATGTTGCCGTCAGAGCAGTTTGATGAGATGGCGATCGAGACCCAACTTGTGGTTTGGTTTGGGGAAAATTACCCAAAACCGCAGGGTAGCCGCTGGGCAATTCACATCCCATCGCCCATTAATGGGCTGAATTGGTGCGCAAACTTTGATGATTGGACTCGCTCCGTCTTGGATCGAAGCTCTACCAACCGCTGGTCAGGGCGAGTGCTTTGGGAAGGCTCACGGCTATGGACTGGGGGATACTTTGCAAGCGAGGCGGATGCAGAGGCATTCTGCGCCAAAGTCGCGACCCTGAGCACCCTAAGCCCCAAGTCAATCCGTATCAGCCAAAAACGCAGGCTAGACGGGCCCGGACAAATCAACGCCCGCCAAGTGAGGGCAGTGCGAGCCGTCGTGAGTCGGTTCAACGATCAGACCCAACGCCCCGAGGCGATCGCCTGCTATGGGCCACCCTCGGACGGGTGCTAATAGTCGCGAAACTCTTCAGGGACGGCAGGATTCCACGCCACGTAGTATCGTCCCTTGAATTTCTTGGCCACGATCAGCCGCCGCCTTAGCAAGCGAGCGACCTGATTTCTGGTGCGAAAGTTCTCCGCCAGCCATCTAGAGAGTGGTATGAGTTCGATTGAGCCATCCGGAGTGCAGCCCTCGCAGAACCTCGTTGACCTGAGATGGGGGGTTGGCATGAAAAAGATGTCGTAACGTTGTTACGACACTATCTTAGTTCTTTCATGAAAGCCTTGAAGTGCCAGGATTTAGAGGAAGTTGACGAGACGGGAACACCCCAGATGATGGAGTTCTCGCAGCCCCAACCCCTCAACCCTGGAGACAACCATGATTTCATTCGAGCAATTTAATGCAGCCGGTACAGCCACCGATGCAGGCCTGTTCATCCCAGTCGCAGACTTGCCCGGTGTGGATGCAGCAGAACTAGATGGCACCACCGCAGGCAGCGATAAGGCAGTCCTAGCCCTGCTCAACGTTTTTTACAACACCCTCAGCCCAACTGCGTTTGACAAACTGGGTATCTCGGTTGCCAAGCCCAACCCCACGGGGCAGGGTAGCGACCTGATCGCCCAGAACTACAGCATGGTGGTGGACTACCTGGTAGACCATGAAGCCCAGGCGATCGAGATGATTCCTGTGCCCACGGTGGGCACACAAGATGGCGTAGGGGCGATCGCCCTGGCTGATCTGTTTCCGACCGCCGCCGCCGTCGCCGCCGCTGGAGTGACAGCAGCAGGCATCGTGATTCCTAACGATGAGCTAGCTGGCTACGGAGCACCTCTAGCCGCCAGCATTCCCGCCGATGCCCGAGGCTACCTAGGGAGTCTCTACCATTACATCGTGGGTGAAGCTGTTGTGCGATCGGCTGAGACTGCCAGCGCGATCACCGCCAAGACTCGCGGCGCTGCTACTGGCTTCACGCCACCGCCCGCCTGGACGCAAGCCACCAACCCTGTATCTGGCATTGCCGCCGCAGACCTCATCAAGCGTTCTTTCTTCAGAACCACGCTCTCGATCACCGTGCAGCTCTTGCTTGACCAAGAGACGCAGACCTTCGACGTGAACAGCGTTACCAGCTAATCCAATCAATCCGAGGGCTCATCCCCATGAGTCCTCGCAGTAAACCTCTCAGGAGAACTAATCAATGGTTGCTATTCTCGTAGGCAACATCCCTGTATACCAGAGCGATCTGGGTGTTGATGTTGAAAATCTTCGGTTCAAAATCCGAGACGATAAGCTAGAAATCTCTGGCTACGCTGCGGCTGAAGGGGTTGTTTGTAGTGGCGCAGCTAGCTTGTTTAAGCACCGTTATCTTCAAGCGGAGTACCCAGACAGATCTGTCATCCGATACCCTGCCGGAACCATTCTGGATATCCCCACTGTGGCACAGGATGCCATCAACGACGGCGCGGTGTGTGTGCATCTAGAAGGCGAGGAATGGACATTTATTCCACCTAGCTTCATGCCAGGTAACCCAGAGCCCAACTACGTTGAATACCCAGTTGATGCAGGCGTTGCTCAGGTTGAAACTGGCGTGACCAACTACACCTCCGACCTGCTCGGAGGCATCAGAGTTAAGTACAAGGTTGAACTTTTCCCGAACCAGATTCTGGCCGCGGTCAAGCAATGTTTAACTGACCCTGAGATTGGAACCTTCCCCTGTACCGCAGGTTCTCAAATCAAGCCCCGTCACCTGACGATTCGCGCTCGACGTATCGGTAACCGGCAAATCGCCCGTAAAACCCTTCCCGCTGAAGCTGGAGGTGATGACATCCTGCTCTGTGCCGCGCAGTTGCTTGCCACTGGATATTGCGTTAGCTATAAAGGCGAGAGCGCTCGCAACCTTCAAGTTCTACTGAACATCACCGCTGGTTAATGGCTAATTACACTCTGGAATACATCACTGATTTTGGATTTGTGATGTGTTCCCGGCTCACCACGCTGAATGTGATTGAGAATGAGCGGGGAGTGCCCGGCTCACAGGCGATGGATGAATTCTTTCTCCCCGATATTTTCTTAGGGGCGATCGTGGATTCTGTGGGGTGTGACTTCCCCATCGGCAGCCCCAGGGGCGCAAGAGTTTACTACCAGCCCAATGCCTATTACTTCATCCCCTGCCCCTGGTCTGCAGCTCAACCAGAATTCAATACATTCTTTGAGCAACTGCGGGCATTCCCAATCTTTGAAGTGACCCTTCAGGGTGAGCGTATCAACAACTTCTATACCGATAGCTTGACCGCCTAATGCCCGCCTACCTTCGTCGCTACCAGGATCTCAAGTTTCTTTATTCCCGTGATGAGGGAACTGAGATTCTGCTTAGGCAACGGGTTTACCGTAGCCAAGATGGAGCCATTGAAACGCCCATCACCTCGCTATTTCAGGCACGGGTGCAGGTGACAGCCGACACTGTCCCACCTCGCACCTTCACCCCTCGCTATGTGCGGGCCTGCTTTGAAAATACGCGAAACCAGAGCGGTGAGAGCCGCTTAACCGCCTTCATCCCTTACCGTCCCGGTGACCCAAACTTACGGGCGCACGTCCAAGAGATCCTTCAGTTCGATAACGTCCTGTCTGGCGACTATCAGGGCGAGACCGACAACGTTGAGGAACTCCAGACCAAATTCCTTGAAGGGCTAGCCGAAATCATGAGAGATGCCATTGCTGAGGCGATAGGCGGACTTAGCGATGAACTTAGGGGTGTTGTGCTCGATATCCTACTCAATCTAATTTTGGGGGCGATTTTGTGACCATCACGCAGATATTCGACGGGCTCACCCTAGCCGGATTGCCAACGGCTAGTGATGAGTTCGTAAACGCTGACTTCCTAGTTTTCGCTACGCCCACCCTGGGAGTGGATGAGGGCTATGAAATCAGCTTGGCGATCAAGGTAGTGTTGCCCGCGCTGGGTGAACGCACCTTGTATGAGGCGATCGCCGATACGAAGGACGCTATCCGGATTCCCTCCGAGTTAGGGCAGACCGGATTGACCCTTAAGGCATACCTTGCCACGCCCTATCAGGTTGCGATGCAGATGTATGTGATCAACGAGTCGGACAACTCATCCAGCGCTGAATACGTGGAGCAGTTCGTAGCCGCTGACCTGACCGCCAACATGATCACCATCGTTCACGGCCTGGGTAAAAACTTTCCCATCGTCCAGCTCTACGACGGTGAAGCCAAGCTGACTGACCGGGCAACGATCAGCAGCCCGACTGAGAATACAGTCCTGCTCGACTTCACCCCAATCCTGGACTCTCCCCCCATTACTGGAACCTACACAGTGAGGATCGCATGAGCCCCAAACACACTGATGTCTTGTTTACCGGTCAGATTCGCGCCGAACGATACGGACGCTTTGTGAATCTGTATTTTCCCTATCCCGAGGTTGCCGACCTCTATTTCACGTTTCCAAGGAACTATCCCCCAGCTCAGCGACTGATGGCGATAGAACCCAATGGCACGTTTTACTACGTTGACCCTGCCACCATTGAGGGAGAGCCGGGCCCGCAGGGTGAGCAAGGGGAGGTTGGCCCACAGGGGCCCGCTGGCCCACAAGGCGACCCAGGCCCGCAAGGTATCCAGGGCATTCAGGGGATACAAGGGATTCAGGGTGAAACTGGGCCGCCCGGTGAATACACCTGGCTGACTGACCTTGAGTCTGTCGGAGACGCGCCTACGGCATGGCGGACGGTTGACAGACAGGGTGTTTATGCACGAACCAATGCGGAGTTTGACGGCCCCGGCGATCCGCCAAGCCTTGAATATGTGCCGCTGGGCGGTGGCAGCGATGGGGTGTCCGTGGGAAACGTGGAAATCCTCATGGACACCATTACGCTCACCTATTCCAGCGATGCTGCACTAACGGGCACCTGGACGTTTGACTTTTCCAGTACAACGAGATCCTTTGGCTTTCTCTTCAACCCCAGAGTTTTTCATGAACTAGTGGACTTGAACCTTTCGATCAACAATCGAAATCTATCAATCTTGAGAAGAACAACTCTCAGCCCAAATGCTGTGACGTATGTTCTGAACTCTGATGACAACTCAAACTTTGGAACTGGAGACACTGCAACCCTTGATGTATTCGCGGTAGGAAGGGCACTTTAAATGGAACAGCTCGAAATCAGAAAATACGATCGCTTCAAGTTTTCCTTAAGCTACCAGTCGATACCAGACTTCATTTTGCGGCTCAACTTCGAGCCCATTATTGAAGAATTCAACCTGACTGGGGACTACACCCTGTTACACTGGCAAGCCAAGCCACGTCAGCTCAGACGCTGGGGCGCATTTTGCCACCAACAAGGCATCACTCAATATCATGCTTTCGATCGCTTCACGTCTGTAAGCTCTCAACAGAAGGGTTTTCAGTTAGATGAATCTGAAACTATTTTCGTCCCAACAGCCGTGATTTACTACCCTGGGTGTACCTGCTCGATTGATGAAGGAACAGGAATCATTCGACCCATTGGAGGATAGCGATGGAGTTACTAAGCTACGCTTCAATCCTGATGGGACTGGTGGCCACCATCAGTGGGGCGATCGCTTGGTATCGCTCCACGGTGCGTAAACAGTACGCATCGGAACGCGACTTTAACCACATCCGCAGCTCGATCGCCCAGTTGGCCCAGGGCATTGCAGACCAGGACAAGTTCACTGAAGAGCACCTTAGCCGCCTGAGCAATCGCATCGACACCATGAACAGCACCATGACTGAGATTAAGGTGTATCTCATGGCTAAAATGGGAGACAACACCATCGGACGGGGTAAGCGGTGAGTTGCTTCACACGCAATTAACCAAGCCTCAAACACTGATTATTGCGTTCTCCACCATCGCAATAAGAGGGGGTATCTTCGCAAGAAGGCACCCCCTCTTTCTTCATTTAGTCCAAACCTAGTCCAGGCATAAAATAACCCCGGGCAATGCCCGGGGTTTAACCTTGAATATTGGGTCTCATGAAGACCTCTAGGCTCAGTATACCTGATGGAAAGGGTGTCACCGTGGCTGTCACCTGTCACCGGGTGTCACTTGGGCGGTGACAGGGGGGTGTCACCGGGTGTCACTCAGGTGGTGACAGGGTTTGAGCCTCGCTGTCACCGGGTGTCACCACATCCACATTCCCAGGTAAAATCAGGACAAATGAGCGGGTGACAGGGTGACAGTGAAATCATCAGGAATCCCCTACGAAGTTCACAGCGAAATACCATGAAATTCCTGTGAATTCACGATGACACCATGGGGTTAAGACCCTCTTTCTTTGACGTCGCTGTCCTCTATGATTTGGTCACAGGTCTTTAGACTATCGGACAAGCTATTAACGACGGCCTCCATCATCCATGCCAGGGCTTCTTGGCTGATTTCGCGATCTTCGCTCTTGTGTAAAGAATCCTTGAGCACGTCTCTAGAGATTTTGACCCGGTCTAGATAGAACCAAAGGTCTTGAATGCAGCTCTCAAGGGTGTTAATTCGGTCAACAGTTCGGCTTAGCGTCTCGACGGCCTGGGTGGCTGGGTTGTCTACTCGTTTGAAACTTACGACCATTACTGTTCACCCCCAGCTTGCAGACGAGTGATTAAACCTGCTAGGGGGAGACATGCCACAACAGATGTTTTTGCAATCTCTAGCACCACCTCAGGGGAAGGATTCTTATTCCCTGTGACTCGGTAGTATTGCAAAAGGGCGATTTGCGTGACTTCGTCGGCGAGTTCTTCAACGACAACACGATCGACATCCCCGATAAAATTCTTGCCGGGGATTGTTGATGAGTCTGAAATTTCAGTCATGATGGATATACTCCTTGTGAGTGCCTCAGGGGAGACACGTGGATAGTGTCCCTGAGGCTTTTAATTGGAAACAGAAAACCCCAGCCAATGTTGACCGGGGGTGAACCTCTAGAGTTGAGTCGAAAAGCTTAAATTTGTCCCTTTGCCTTGAGATATCGGAGACGAGCTTGAATCGGTGCTGGGCTTTTCAATCCAGCCCTACGTAACATCTCCTGTCTGACATTTATACAGAGCTTCCACACCCCTAGCTTGTTCATCAAACTGTTCAGGGTCTTCTTCAAACCATCGATTAGCATCTTTGTGCTCCTGCTCACTATAGTCGTCATTATAGACGCCATAGGTAGGGGTGTTTTCATCATCGGTAACGGACTGTTCAGTGGGAATCATGTTGAATTGATCAACGGCGACACGAGCAGCGCGATCGCCCCAGTCGTCATCAGACATCTTGTCCTCACCGAAGAATCCTTTCCAACCTTTAGCCATAATTGGGTATCTCCTTAATTCATTGGGAGTAGAACCGGGGTGTTACTTGGCAGTGCCCCCGGTTTTCTTATGAGAAAGCCCCCGGCGAGTGAGCAGGTGCCGGGGGTGAGAGGGATGCGACTGTAGAGCGTCGCCCTCCTGGAGCCATCCTTTTGTTCCGTCTTTTCGGAGAGTGCTGTTATTCCAGGATTGACGAAGGGGCACTAATCCTCGTTGGCTCTTTGTAAATTGGTGAAGCGCCCCAGGAGGGGAGCTGTGTTTTTACCAGCCGACAGAACGACGAATCGCTTCAAGCTCTGGCGGAGACTGGTAGGTTGCTTTGGCAACCCGTAGTAGCTCATCGATGTCCTGCTGGGGAGTCGTCCTGGGCTTGGCGGTGGGCTGTTCTAGGGCAACGGAAATAATCCGTAACGCCTGGTCGCGGGTTAGGTGACCAGCCTTGTAAGCATCTAGGGCATCTTGTGCCACATCAGGTGCTGTATGGCATCCTGCTGCGTTCAAAAAACCCATAAGTGCTTCTGGATTAGCCATAGCTTGAGCCAGAAACTGTGAGCCAGCGGACACGAGTAGTGCTTAGAGGTTCATGAGGTATCTCCAAATTTTCAAGGTTCGTGGGGCGTTTGTTCCCCCATGAGATCAATGTACCGTAAAGTGTTTTACGCGTCAATTAATTTACGGTACATTGCAAAAAAAAGAGGGGGATAGGTATACTCCCCCTTGTCCAGTGATGATGTTATGCCGGGCCAAACGTATCTGGAAGCTCATTTAGCTCACATTCCAGAACCTTGCACAGTGCCTTGACCTGTTTGATCGTTAGCCTAGGCTCGGCTCGCCCCTTCTCCCAATTCCGAATAGTGTGATCGGTAACCCCAAGAGCCTTAGCCAAGTCCTCCTGGGTCAATTCTTTTTGCTGTCTAAGTAAGACCAAGCTAGACCTCCGTACTCCTTCATTTTCACTCATTCTACCGTAAACCACTTTACCCGTAAATCAGCTTACGGTAAGGTAGTCTTAACCGTAATCAGATTTACGGCTTGACTCGACTTCAACGCAGGGTGACGGCCATCACCCTGCGATTACTAAATCGTCAGGCTTGATGGCTTGGCAAGCAAGGATCATTTGATCCAAAAAGAATGAGAGAGGAAAGCATGTTCGACATTCGAGACCACGTCCAGTTCACGAGCACAGGACGGGCCCACTGTCCCCACTGCGACCAGGAGCAGGCTAAAGGGCGAGCGCTCAGTATCGACCCAGACAGTGGAGCCTACAAATGCTTTCGGGGTTGCACCACCGAGCAAATCAGAGCAGCGATCGGAATACCGAAGGCGAAACAGACCCCCGCCAATCTCACGGGCAAGCGCTCAGCATTGTCCAGCCGGGAAACGGTGGAGCGGGCCACAAAGGAGTTGCTGGCTAGCAAGTTGCCCCTAGATTGGCTGAAAGATCGCACCATCTTCGAGGAAAATATCGAGCGGCACCAGTTAGGGCTGTATCGCGCCAAGGTGGGCAAGAAGACGGTGGAAGCGATCGGGATACCGTTCCCTGCCGGCGACGGCTTCTACGTCAAGAAAAGACTGGCACCATGGGCAGACCTTCTCTCAGCAGACCCCGAGTATTCACCATGGAAGCAATGGGGCATCCCTCCGCTCACCTGGTTTACACGGAAACCCAAGCAGGCCAGGCAAACGTGGCTATGTGAAGGGGAATGGGACGCCATCGTCCTAGCCGATGAATTAGACCACAAGAAAGACACCGAGACGGCGGTCGCCTGCTTCAACTGTGGTGCTGGATCGGTGCCACCACAGGCAGAGCTAGACAAACTGATCGGCAACGTGACGGTGTTCTATGACCTAGACAAAGCAGGCAAAGATGGAGCGGAGAAGGTAGCCAGGGCACTAGGAGACCGTGCAGCGATCGCGATAGTTCCATCGAACGAGGATGCCCCAAAAGGCTGGGACGTATCAGATGCACTGCTCAACGAGTTTCCCCTTGCTGACTTTAGAGCAGCGGCAGCGGCAGCCACGCAGCCACCACCACAAAAGCAGAGCAACAATCCACTACGCGATCGCCTGCTAACCAATGACGAGTTAATCGACACCGCCCCTGAATATACAGAATGGTTGGTTCCCGACATCCTGACCCAGAATGAACTGTTCCTGTTAGCTGCTGGGGCCCGAACAGGCAAGACCCTGTTAGCCATGACCCTGGCCCACGCCGTCGCAACCGGCAGCGAGTTTCTCAGCCGTCCCACCACACAAGGCACTGTCCTGTTCGTTGAGATTGAAGACAGCCCAGGCAAAATCCGAGAGCGACAGCAGGCCCAAGGGTGGGAACGGGGGCTCCCCATCGTTTGGCTACCCAAGTTCAAGCTATCGGAGCTACCACACCTAGCGGAGATCGCAGCAGAGATAGACGACCTGCGTTTAATCGTAATTGATACCTTGAGCCGGGTTAAGGACTCAAACGTCAACGAATCGTCAGCGGAGATGAGCGCCGTATTGGATCCGCTGCAAGACCTAGCCATCTCCCTAGACTGCTGTGTGGTGCTCGTCCACCACACAGGCAAGGTCAACGCCGAAACGGCCGACAAGGTAGACCTATTTGACACAATCCGAGGCAGCAGCGCCATCCGAGCCGTCTGTAGAGGAAGCATGGTTCTGGCCGCATCCGACAGGAGTTATCGGCTGGTTTGTGAAAATGGCTGGGGCAAGCATGACCTCAAGGTAGTTTTGGATGCCAAAACCCTCGAATGGAAGTTGATTGGAAAATGGTCACCGGTTCAAAACATGACGCAGAAAGACCAAATTGTTGACTATCTAAAACTAAGTGGAGAAGCATCAATTGAACAGCTTTACGAAGCGACAGGAATTGACAAGAAGTCGCTCTACACACAGCTTTCGAGACTTCAGACGTCAGACAATGCAGGCGATCGCGTCATCAAACGCGGCTCACGGCGTAAGTATACATACTCACTTGCTATATTCAACACTAGTCAACAGTTGAATAGCGTGTTGAATAGCTCAAACGAAGATGTGAAAAGCGATACAGGCTATAGTCAACAAAATAATTTTTTACTAGGGGGTGACGAAAAAGTACTTTCTGAATTAGATGCTTCTGACGAAAAACTAAATTCTGTTGACTATAACCCTGAAGACCATACAGAGCAAGGGTTTCGCCTATTCAACAACTATTCAACACTATTCAACACCGGTGACGTTGTTGAATTACAAGCTGGGCCGCATCACGGCAAAACAGGACGGATTATAGAAGTGAGTGAGCTAGCGGCCAGCATCCAACTTGAGGGCTGGGCCATACCAGAGGTGCTGAGTTTGTCTAACTTGAAGTTGCTACAACGTGGTGAAGAAAAGAGCGGTTGACCTGTATCGGCTGTCTTACGTGTGGGAGAAATACGCAGACTTCAAGCGTCCCCAGCTCGCACCCAGCACCTATCTGAGGGATTACGCCAAGTTTGGGAAACGACTAATCGTGCTCCGCAAAGTGTCACCCCGCCTAGAAACGGCGATCGCCGTCCGGGACTGGCTTATGGAGCACTACTCAGCAGAGACAGCCCGTAGAACCTTAGTCCAGTTGAACGCATGTTGTAGGTGGGCCATGGAAAGTGACCTTATGATCCGCAATCCCTTCGAGGGGCTGCAGAAGCAAATCAGACTACCCAAGCACTCGGAGAAGGCGTGGGCCGCCTTCTCCATCAAAGAGCGGGACGTGATTATCAGAGAGTTTGAACTCACCCATCCGTTCTATGAACCTTGGGTAAAGTTCCTCTTCTGGACAGGGTGCAGGCCTGAAGAGGCCGCCGCGTTGCGATGGGAACACATCTCCATCGACTGCTCAGAAATCCTGTTCGCCGTCGCCCACCCCAGCGACATGGCCGAGGCTCAATCCACCAAGAACCGCAAGATTACGCGGTTCCCCTGCAACCCCCGGTTAATCAACCTGCTGACGGAGCAACGCCAGGGCGCAGCGCGGGACGAGCTGGTGTTCAAAAGCAGAACCGGCACGCGGTTCAACTACACCAATTTTCAAACAAGGTACTGGAGACCCACCGTTGAAGATTTGGTGAAGCGGGGTCTAGTTGCCTTCTATCTATCTCAATATCATGCTAGACACACGTGGATTACCGAAGCGCTGAATCATCTTAGTGTTGCGGATGTCAGCTATCTCGCTAGGGTCTCCACCAAAGTCTTGTATGAGCATTATGCGGGGCGATCGCGCCACATCGTCATCCCTGAATTCTGACTAGTACAGGGGATCTGAAACCAAAATGCAGAGGCTGAAACAATGCCAGGAGGCGGACTTGAACCGCCGACACGAGGATTTTCAGTCCTCTGCTCTACCGACTGAGCTATCCCGGCTTATAAGTTCGGATAGGCGTAAGCTGCACCGAAATTTGCGCTTGTTTTTTAGCGCTTCATTAAGCTAGCAGACTGACTGGATCCTTGGCAAGCAATTTAACAAACTTTTTTTGAAACCTGAGGAACCTGACTGAAGGCGATCGCCCTTCCAAGTCACTGGGCAAGGCTGAATACCCCTGCCCGGTGCTTGCAGGTAGGCTAGTCTACTGGCCGGAGCCTGGTCACTTTCAGTTGAAATGAGCCAGAGCCTTGACCAGCATAGGGCCGCACCCGCAACACATAGGTGCCACCCTGGACAATCCGGGCAAAGAGAAGCGAATTGGTGGTGCCGTCGGGGCCATCATCATTTTCGCCAAAGGTCGATCCATCCGGCGAAATGAGCGTGATGATCGTGTCAAAGTCATCAGAGATCAGGTCAATCACAATGTGATCGCCTGATTCAAACGTAATGGTGTAATCGCGTGCAAACCCTCCAAAGCCAGTGGGAATGTCGCTGTCACTCAAGACATCGGTGAGTTCAGTGCCACTCTCAATGGGCATGGGACTATAGATTGTTTGACGCTGGGCTTGGGCGGGTTTTGCCATACCGGTTAGCCCAAGGGCAATGAGCATGACTGGAACCCACGATTGCAATACGGTTTTAGACATGGTGCTTAATCTTAAAATCTTGCTTCTCAGGACTCCGACGTCCCCAGGGTGATCGACGGGTTCGCCAGGGGGCAGGCGGTTGAATTCCATAGACAGCCCTGACGTACATCGCAGGTGGATGGGGTCGAGAGGTTGTTTGGGATATCTGGTTCCAGGGAGACAGGCTGGAGCCGCCATTGGACTGGCTTTATGCCGACCCAATGTCAATCGTGTTCATTATGCATCATTTTTGAAGGGTGTTCCGTGATGGGGGCGATCGCCCTCCTGCATGAGGGTTGCTGGAGCAGGAAACAAGAGATTTCCATCACTTATGGCAATAACCATGTAAGATTTCCTTGCATTCCTACCAGACTGGGTGCGTTGGCAAAAACTATTCGCTATAACTTAATGGTGATCAACCCTGGGACAGGTGTGAGGAAAACATGGTTCGTAATCTTATCTTGAACATTCTGCTAGCTGTGCCGGCAACAAGCCTCCTTTGGTTCACAGCATGGCCAACCATCGCTATGGCATCAGATGCATCGCAGGGAGGCGATCGCACAGCTTCTTGGTTGTCTGATGACCTTCCTGCATCTGATGACCTCTCTGCGATAGAGAGTACGCCCGATCTGCTGATTTCCCAGCAGGCTCCACCTGCTCCTCAGGAGGTTGTCACACCCAGTGCAACGCCAACCCAGTTAATTCCAACCTCAGATCCAGCGATTAATTCGCACTACAACGGGTTTGTGGTCATTCCCAACGGCACCCCTGCGGAGCTGATTCCAGCAGACAGCCCCGCCAGCAGCGATCGCTCCACGGCATTCCCTGCACCTCAGCCTGCTCCCTTTGCCCCCAGTCCTACGGCTAGTCCGCTTGCTCCTAGTCCCACGGCCAGCGATCGCGCCCCATTGCCAGAATCTCGTCCTACGGCGACCGTTCCAGTTGTCCCTGTGGACACAGGGGAAGGTTCGATGTCCCAGGTGACCTCTGTGACCCAGCTCTCCGACGTAGCTCCCACAGATTGGGCCTACCAAGCGCTGGCGTCCTTGGTAGAACGGTATGGCTGTATCGCAGGCTATCCCGATGGCACCTTCCGGGGCAATCAACCCCTGTCTCGCTATGAATTTGCTGCTGGGCTCAATGCCTGTCTCGATCGCATTAGCAGTCTTATTTCTGGAGGAGGCGTCGGTTCCACCGACCTGCTCACCCTAGAGCGCCTGCAGGAAGAGTACGCTGCAGAATTAGCCACCCTACGCGGACGGGTGGATGCATTGGAAGCACGGACGGCAGAACTAGAAGCCAACCAGTTTTCCACCACCACTAAACTGAATGGCAACGTCATCTTTGCGACGGCTGCTGTGCTGGATGAAGACTCCCAATTCAGTAACCAAGCGACCTTTGGCTACCGGGTGCGCATGAACTTCGATTCTAGCTTCACGGGCAGCGATCGCCTGCGTATTCGGCTCCAAGCTCGTGATTTTCGCGATTTTGAAGGAGATACGATTGGCTTCTCCTTCGGTGGCGCATCTGGCGATAATGATATTGAACTAGACAGCCTGTTTTATGACTTTCCGGTCACCAGTCGAATTGATGCCCGCATTGGAGCCAATGGCTTAGCTGTCGATGATCTAGTCTCTAGTACTATTAGTCCCCTAGATAGCTCCACTGATGGTAGCCTATCTGCCTTTGGCTCTCCGCCGCAATACAATCTGGCAGCGCCAGGCAATGCAGGGGGCGGTGCCATTGTTCAGGTCACCAATAATCTCAGCTTAGATTT
The DNA here is from genome assembly GCF_016888135.1 of Leptolyngbya sp. CCY15150. Classification (NCBI taxonomy): domain Bacteria; kingdom Bacillati; phylum Cyanobacteriota; class Cyanophyceae; order Leptolyngbyales; family Leptolyngbyaceae; genus Leptolyngbya; species Leptolyngbya sp. CCY15150. The sequence goes on along the minus strand of NZ_JACSWB010000141.1, from coordinate 69,232 downwards.
GGGCTACACAGCCAGCAATGCTTCCAACCCTGAGCCGTCCAATGGATTATTCAACGGTGACTTTGGCATGATTGCCCAGCTCACCTTTCTCTCCTCACGTTTTGATGGAGCGCTCACCTACGTGCGAGGCTACAGCACCTCTGGCTTTGCCACGGATGATCCCGAAACCGCTAATACCTACGGTGCGCAGATTAACTATCGCCTCAGCGACGCCATTGAGCTTGGGGGTGGAGCTGCCTACATTGACAGCGGTACCAGCACCAGTGACCTCGATATTTGGAGCTATCAACTGACCTTGGCCTTTCCCGATCTATTTGGTAGCGGCAATCTAGGTGGCATCTTGGTGGGGGTGCCGCCTCGCATTGCCGATGCCAGTGTTAATAATCAGCGTATCCCGGCTTTGATCGAAGATGCATCCTTAGTTGTGGAAGGCTTCTATCGTTATCAGCTCAACAACAATGTGTCGATCACGCCCGGTCTCATCTGGGTTGCGGATCCTGGTAACGATAACTCGGTCAGCGATAGCATCATTGGTACCATTCGTACTGTCTTTAGCTTCTAGGCGATCGCCGTCCGAATGCTCCAAGACCTCGATACAATAGGACTACAGGTCGTACAGCTCAACCTTGTCCTGACCTCATTCATCGAACCCACGATACCCACGCCTATGACTACTGCTGCACCCGCGAAGACCCAGTATGAAGCGGTAATTGGTTTAGAAACCCATTGCCAACTCAGCACCGCCACCAAAATTTTCTCCAATAGCTCCACGGCTTTTGGGGCACCGCCCAACACCCACATCGATCCCATCTGCATGGGAATGCCGGGGGTGTTGCCAGTGCTGAACGAGAAAGTGTTGGAATATGCGGTGAAAGCTGGGTTAGCGCTCAATTGCCAAATTGCCCCCTACAGCAAGTTTGACCGCAAGCAGTATTTCTATCCTGACCTACCCAAGAACTACCAAATCTCCCAATATGACCTGCCCATTGCCGAACATGGCTGGCTGGAAATTGAATTGGTAGACAAGAAAGCCGGTACCTCGACGCGCAAGCGCATTGGCATCACCCGTCTGCATATGGAAGAAGATGCGGGCAAGCTGGTTCATGCGGGCAGCGATCGCCTTTCCGGATCCACCCATTCCCTGGTGGACTACAACCGCGCCGGTATTCCGCTGATTGAAATTGTGTCGGAGCCGGATCTGCGATCGGGGCAAGAGGCGGCAGAATATGCCCAAGAGCTACGTCGCATTGTCCGCTACTTGGGGGTCAGCGATGGCAACATGCAGGAAGGATCGCTGCGCTGTGACGTGAACATTTCTGTGCGTCCTGTGGGTCGGGCGGAGTTTGGCACGAAGGTGGAGATCAAAAATATGAACTCCTTCAGCGCCATCCAAAAAGCGATCGACTACGAAATTGAACGGCAAACTGCAGCGATCGAAGCCGGGGAACCGATTTATCAAGAAACGCGCCTCTGGGAAGAGGGCTCTCAGCGCACCATTAGTATGCGCCTGAAGGAAGGCTCTAGCGACTACCGCTATTTCCCGGAGCCGGATCTTGGCCCCATTGAGGTATCGTCGGAGCAGCTCGAAGGCTGGCGCGGTGAACTGCCGGAACTGCCTGCCCAAAAGCGCCATCGCTATGAGACAGACTTAGGTCTATCCGCCTACGATACCGGCGTTCTCACCGACGATCGCTCCATTGCTGAATATTTTGAAGCAGCGATCGCCGCCGGAGCCAACGCCAAACTAGCCGCCAACTGGATTACCCAAGACATTGGCGCGTACCTGAACAATGAGAAGAAAACTATCCGTGAGCTGGCGCTGACGCCGGAAAGCTTGGCTGAGCTGATTGACCTGATCGAAGCGGGCACCATTAGCAACAAAATCGGCAAAGACTTGTTACCCGAGCTGCTCACCCAGGGCGGTTCGGCTAAGGCCTTAGTTGAACAAAAGGGCCTGGTGCAAATCTCCGATGAAGGCGAATTGGCCGCGGTGATTGACCAAGTGCTGGCAGACAATCCCGATGAGCTAGCCAAGTACCGGGCGGGCAAAACCAAACTGCAAGGCTTCTTTGTCGGTCAGGTGATGAAGAAAACCAACGGTCGCGCTGATCCAAAGCTCACCAATAAGCTCCTGAAGCCGAAATTGGACGCCTAGGTTCCATCTTCTCCCGTCGGGAGTGCAGGAGGATCTCAAGATGTCGCTTAAGATCCTCCCAGTCTTTCTAACATTAAGGGACAACAGCCATTGACCTCACGTGCCACGGTCACATGTCGCATGAGTTCGACGGATCCTTTCCCCTACCGTGAAGTGGTTACGCTTTCTACCTTGCGGACAAACAGATCCGTGAAAATACTTAACACGGTGCGACTGCGGGTGCGGATGTTAGCGCTCACCGACATCCCTGACTGCAGAGGTACGCCATTACCTCGGATGATGAGCTCCTGTTGATCAAGCCGCACGGTGGCGGGGAAGGAGTAAAACTGACGAATTTGATCCGGCGGCAGGGCATCGGAGCCAATCCACACCACCTCGCCCTTGATGTCGCCAAACTCGCTAAACGGGAAGGAATCCACCCGCACGTCTACATCCATGCCGGTAGATACAAAGCCGATATCCCGGTTGGTGATAAAGACCCGCGCCAGCAGTTCATCGCTAGGCACCAGCTTCAGCACCGGCTCGACCGTATTGCCCACCACACCTTGTGGTTGAGCCTGGAGGTCGAACACAATGCCATCAATGGGAGCGCGAATTTCTTGATATTGCAGGTTCAGCTCTGTTTGGCTGAGCTGGCTTTCGATCTCCGAAATGCGCTTTTCATTTTCTACGATCGCTTTATTAAGCTGACTGTTGATCTCCGAAATGCGTTTATCGTTCTCGGCGATCCGGTTCAGAATATCGGTGTTGGAAATGGCGACAGCATTCTGAAACTGCTCCTGGCCTTGGGCGATCGCAAACTGGAGCCGCTCCTGCTCAATTTCTAAACGATCGACTTCCGCTTGGCTATTATCGACATCTTGAACTTGGCGGGTATATTGCAGCCGTGCGATTCCCCCTTCTTCAAACAATGGGGTAATGTCATTCAAAATAGTCTCATTGGTTCTGAGGTTAGAACGGGCGGCCTGCAGTTGAATATTAGACTCCTGAAGCTGGCGCTCTAGTTGAGCCACCTCCAGTTGAGAGGCCGAGATACGGCTGCTGGCTTCGGCTTGTAGGGCCTGTAGGCGGAAGGCTTGGGCTGGGGAGAAAGTCGCTCCATCCGTTGAGCCTGTGAGCAACGATCCATAGAGCTGGTTTTCGGCGATCAGCGTTGAGCGGCTCTCCGTTAGGGATAGAACCTCAGGAGAAAGGTCGAGATCCAACACATCCTCGGAATCCAGGGGTAGATTACCCAACTGGGCCCGGTAGAAGCGATTTTCCTGCTCTAGGGATGTTTTCACCTCTTGCAACGATTCCAACTGGGCATTAGATGCGCGGGTATCAAGACGCATGAGCACATCGCCCTGCTGAACGCGATCGCCATCTTCCACCAAGATTTCTTGAACGACGCCATTCACCGGAGCCTGTACGTCTTGTACAGCCCCTTGGGGCTCTAGTTTTCCGGTGGCGGGGACGGCTTCTTCAACCCGAGCAAAGGCTGCCCAGAGCACCGTAAAGGTGGTGACGCCGACGATGCCCCAGATGATCGCATGGGACCAGCGGGCGGTTTGCTGCAGAATCACCGGCTGATCGAAGTCATCTTCTGTGCGGATAGCACGACTGCCGCCGTTGTTGCCATGGTTGTCATTGCCTGCGTCATGGTCGGGCGGCGGTTGACTGCCGTTAGGGGATGGATTGCCGTTGCTAGCCATAAGGGCCGCGAGGCGCTGATTGTGTCCGTTTGCAGATTGAGTCATGGGTCAGTCCTATAAGAGCACTAGGATCGCGGTGAAACGGGCAAGGGAGAAGCAATGTTGACGGTTGAATTGACGGCTGGGAAGGCTAGAGCTGCGCTTCCTGTTGTTGATAGAGGCAGTAGTAGCGACCGCGCAGGGCCATGAGTTCTTCATGGGTGCCAATTTCCACAATGGAACCCTTATCCATCATCAAAATGATGTCAGCATTGCGGATGGTGCTGAGCCGGTGGGTAATGAAAAACACGGTGCGATCGCGGAAGACTTGGGCGAGATTGAGGCAGACCTGACGCTCCGAGTCATAGTCAAGGGCGCTGGTGGCTTCATCCAAAATCAAAAGGCGAGGGCGTTGGAGGATGGTACGGGCGATCGCCACCCGTTGCCGTTGCCCACCCGACAGGGCCGAGCCTCGTTCTCCCACCCGCGTGTTATAGCCATTGGGCAATCCCATGATGAACTCATGGGCAGCAGCGGCCTTGGCAGCGTCAATAATTTCTTCGGCTGTCGCTTCAGGATTGGTCAGGGCAATATTTTCCTGCACCGTACCGTCAAACAGCAGGGTTTCTTGGGGCACAATCCCCACCTGTCGCCGTAGGGAATACAGCTCGACTTTGCCAATGTCGTAGCCGTCGATCATGATCCGCCCAGACTCTAGTTCATAAAGCCGTGGCAGCAGTTTCATCATGGTGCTCTTCCCAGAGCCGCTCAGACCCACAATGCCCACAAAGGAGCCGGGCTGAAATTCCACGCTGACATTTTTCAGTTGAGGCGGGCCTTCTTTCGTAAATCGGAAGGTGACTTCATCGTAGGTGACCCGCCCCTCAATTTGCGGCATGGGAATGTTGAGGCGATCCAGTTCATCGGCTTCGGGATTGGTGTCTAAAATATCGCTGAGCCGCTCAATGGACAGGCCAATTTCTTGGAAACTTTGCCAAAGCTGAGCCAAGCGCAGAAGTGGCCCCGTCACATATCCGGAAATAATCCGGAAGGCGATCAACTGCCCTAGGGTGAGCTGGCCCTGCAGCACCAGGTATGCACCAACCCAGAGCACCAACAGTCCAGAGAGCTGGTTGAGGAAATGGCTGGCCGAGCCTGCGGTGGTTGAGGTGAGCACGGTCTTAAACCCAGCACTCACGTAGCGGGCATAGCGCTGCTGCCATTGCCAGCGGGCCCGCAGCTCCATATTCTGAGCCTTCACGGTTTGAATCCCCGACATCACCTCCACCAGGTAGGACTGGGTTTCGGCGTTGCGTTCAGCCTTGACCCGAAGCTGCCGACGAATCAGCGGTGAGGCGATGACGGCTAGGCCTACAAACAGCGGAATAATCGCCAAGGCCACCAGGGTGAGCAACCAGCTATAGATGAACATCACCACGATGTAGATGACCGAAAAGAGGGCATCTAAGACCACGGTGAGCGCCGTTCCCGTGAGAAACTGGCGAATATTTTCTAGCTCGTTGATGCGGGTGGAGAGCTCTCCCACAGGGCGGCGATCGAAATAGCGCAGCGGTAGACGCAGCAAGTGATCAATAATTTCGGAGCCCAGGGAGAGGTCAATGCGGTTCGTCGTGTCAACAAACAGGTAGGTACGTAAACTGCTGAGCAGAGCCTCAAACACCGCCAGTACGACCAGAAAGATCCCCAAGACTTGCAGGGTATCGGAGCTGTTTTGCACAATTACCTTATCGATGATCACCTGGATCATTAACGGATTGGCAAGGGCAAAAAGCTGGACGAAGAAGGAGGCAATGAACACCTCCGTTAAGACCCGGCGGTAGCGATAGATGGAGGGCAAAAACCACTGCAACCCAAACCGCTGTTGAGGCGTTTGCTGGGTTTTCTTCAGTAGCAGCACCTCGCCTCGGTCGGCGGGCTGTCCACCGTCGGCAACCGTGCCCCAACTGCGAGCCAAGTCGCTGGGTTTTCGCCGCAGCAGCCCCTTTGCCGGATTGGCAATGACCAGTTCCTTCTCGTTGGCTTCATAGATGAGGCAAAGCGCCCCTTCCCACTCAATTAGGGCCGGCGCTTCAATGCGACCAATGGAGGTAAGAGGCACAGACACCAGTTGGGCATTGAGCCCCATAAACTCGGCTACGGAGCCCGCTAGGTCAAGGCTGAGTCCACCCGTGCGCTGGATCTGATCGTTGAGAACACGATGAACAATATCTCGCCGAAAGGGAATCTGCAAATGGCGGCTGAGCATCTGGAAGCAGGCCATGGCTCCATCTAGGGAACCCTTGCCGCGAATGAAGGGGTAGGACTGGCGACCGGTTTGTTCATCAGTTTCTCGGCTGGACAGATTCTGGGCTGCTACCGGATGGGCGGGTGCATAGGGTAGGTCGATGGTGGTACCCGATACATCATCAAAGGCTGTTTGGGTGGCTGCCGGAGGCGGGCTTGCAGGATTGGGCTGAATCGTGGCTTGGGTCAGCAGGTCGGATGGAAAGCCTACGAGCCGAGCATCGAAGGAGCCGGTAACGTTAATTGAGGCGTTGGCGGTGGGGTTGATGCGGCTGCCGACGGGATAGGTGGAAATGGCACCGCCGCCGCTGACAAACCAGATGCGATCGCGCTCTAGCTGACTAGCTGGGGTGATGCCTGGCGGCAGGTTATAGACAACAGCCTCGGGCTCGGCCTTAAAGGTGAGTTCTTTCAGGTCAGCATTGCCAATGGCTTGACGATGAATTTCGGCCCCGATTAAATCAAAGGCTTCTAGGATCGAGCAGCGGGAGCGGAACCCCTCTGCAAAGGCTGGTTCTCCCGCTAGCAGTCCCAGAAATTCATTGGCAGGCAAGGTCAGGCAAATGGTTTCCACGGAAGCGATCGCTGTTTCACAGGGTAAACCGCGCACCAAGCTCACCCAGCCTAAGACCTGACCAGCCGGCACCATTTCTAGGGTAACCGGGCGATCGGTGCGGGGATCATAGGCCAGTAGCCGCGCCTGCCCTTGATAGATTATCGACAACTGGGCCGGCATGGTATCGCGCACCACAATCGGCTGCCCCATGCGATAGCGCAGAAGCTGAGCCATATTAGCAATGCGACTCAACACGGTATCAGGCAGGCGATCGAAGGGCGGAATAGCCGCTAAGAATTCCTTAATGGATGATTTGGTATAGGTCATGGGGCTACTGAGACCGTTGGAGGATGCTGAATGGCGTGTAAATCGACTTGGGCAAGCTGTTCATTGAGCCAGGTTTGGAAGCATTCATGCAGCAGGCGCGATCGCATAGCGTCATCGAGCTGGGCTGGCATAAACCGCTCTAGGCGCACTAGCACGACCCATTCTCCTACTTGCGTTGGAGGGGCCAGGTCTCCCGGCTGGCTGCTGGCTAGAATTTGGGCTAGGACAGGGTGGGGAACGCTCAGCTCTACAGGGCCGATCAGCCCATCGGTTTGAGCCTCCACCCCCTGGGAATAGTCCCGAGCTAGCTCAGACAGCGGTTGCTCTCCTTCAGAAATTCGAAAATAAAGCTCGCGGGCAATTCCCGGATCTTTTACCCGAATCAGAGAGTATATCACCTTATCCAGACTGCTTTTGCGCTGTAGAAAGTAGGACTCTAGCTTGCCGCCCCAGGTTTCTTGCTTAAACTTTTCAATCCGGAGTTCTCGGGTGGCTAGGGCCTCAAGCTGCTCTGGCGTCATGCCATATTGATTGAGCCAAGCTTGCCGAGCAGCCTCCTCTTCAAGTTGGTTCTGCGTATAAAATTGTTGACAGGCTGCAGCCTTTTCATCTTCTGTACAGACAATTTGAGCGATCGCATCATCTACTAAGATCGCTTGGACGAGGTTAGGGAGCATTTGATACCCTGCCAAACACGATAGCAGTTGCTCCGGATGAATCGATCGATTGGCGATCTTAAACTCTACCGTCATTGATGTGTATCGCTCCACGTGATGCCGTTAAGAACTCCATGATTTAGTTCCCATGGTTAAGATCTCATCTGAGCTTTAAGATACCCAAAACTGAGACCCGTTTCTCGCCCTTTGCAAAAATGTACCTCAATCTTGAGGGATAACTGGCCCCTATGGAACAAACCTTCAGGTAATCTTTATTAGGCTTTTGAACAGTCAACATTGCTAGAAACGGTATTGCTCAGGAAAAATTCATCTGGCCATTAGACTTCCCCTCTAGAGTGAAGAATAAGCGCGATCGCCCCTAGGAGCATTCTGCTCGATTAAAGAGCTGACCTGGAATCCGCGGATGATCTTTGCACAGGTGATCTTTGCACAGCTCATAGCACATTGTTTCCAGGCCATCGCGGATTACCCTGTTGGGTGGTGTACTAGCACCACAACCCTTGAGATAGTTCGTCACCATAGCTTCCTGGAAGGTTCATGGTAGCTGTGGTCAGGGTCAGGGCAATCTCGTGGGGCAGGATGATGGCGATCGCTCCTTAGTGCTGTTGTACTTCACTGGCCCCTTTGTCCGATATGTTAGCGTTGATGATCATGAAGTCCGTTCGCCAGCTTGTGACAACCACTCTGCAACCGATTTGGTCAGCCTTGAACCCCAAATCGCTTCAGTTCCGCTTGACCATTGGCGTTACCTTGGTCTCGCTTTGTGGTGTCGGCAGCATTGCCATCTGGACGGCTTGGAAAACCCAGCGCTTGCTCATAGATAGCCACAAGCAATTGACGATTGAGGTCATCTCTCGCCTCCCTCAAGACGTGGAGCTGTATGCCGAGATGATGCCTTTGGAGTTGGCTATCCAACGGTCGATTGATAATCGCAGCTTGCCAGGATTGATGATTGTCCTGGATCGTCCATCGGGCATGATGACCCCCACCACTGCCGATGACCTTTTCCTCCAGCGAGCCCAGGCTTTGGTGCAGCGAGGCGACCAACTCACCCGCCTTGACTCCGCTATTCAACGGGTGGGCGATCGCGCCCTCGTCCTTTGTCGCGGCCCGCTCAGGGTGGACGGCAATAGCTTAGGCACTCTTTACGTTGCCCAAGATATCACCGAAGAACAAGCGATGTTCATTGCCATTATTCGCAGCCTTTCGTTGGTGAGTTTACTGGTGATGATTGTGATGGCGGTAGCGCTGGCGGTTTACGTGCGGCGATCGCTCCTGCCGCTGAAGCAAGTAGGACAGCTCACCCGCAATGTTTGCCCCGACACCATCGGCACCCTCAAGCTGCATCTCCATGCGGCCCCGACGGAGGTGAACGAACTGGCGGAAACCTGTGATGATATGCTCCAACGGCTGGCGACCACTTGGGATCAACAGCGCCAGTTTGTCAACGATGTTTCCCATGAACTCCGCACGCCCCTCACCATTGTTTCCGGCTATCTACAGAGCACCCTGCGCCGCAGCGCTACCCTGACTGAGCCCCAGCGAGAAGCCTTAGAAATTGCTGCTTCTGAAGCTAATCGCACGATTCATTTACTCGAAGAACTGCTGGAGCTAGCCCGCGCTGATTCTGGCAATTTTCACTATCATCTAGAAACCATCTCCGTGAATGAACTGCTTGCTGAACTTTGTAGCATGGTGCAAGGGGCAGGCGATCGCACCTTGAAAATTGAGGCTCCGTTGGATATCTGGGTCGAGGGCGATCGTCAACGGCTGAAGCAGGTGTTGATGAACCTGATTGACAATGCCCTGAATTATTCTGCCTCCCATCAGCCGGTGATCATCCGTGTAGAGCAGCACCAGGGGCAGGTGGCGATCGCCGTTCAAGACTTCGGTTGTGGCATTCCCCTTCAGCATCAGTCTCGAATTTTCGATCGCTTCTATCGTGTCGATGAAGCCCGTGCCCGCTCCACTGGGGGCTGTGGCCTAGGGCTATCGTTGGTGAAAACCCTCGTGGATGGCATGGGCGGCCGGGTCAGCCTTGCCTCCAAGCCCCACGAAGGCAGCACCTTTACTGTTACCCTACCCTTGGCATCCTCAACACTATGAACCCCCATATCCTTGTTGTCGAAGACGAAACGAAATTAGCCCGCTTTATTGAACTGGAGCTGGGCTATGAAGGCTATGACATCACCGTCGCTAACGATGGTCTGGCAGGGCTAACGGCGGCCCGCGATATCAATCCAGATCTGATTATTTTAGATTGGCTGATGCCGGGACTCACTGGACTAGAGCTATGTCGGCGGCTGCGGGCCACGGGCTCAAAAACTCCGGTCATTTTGTTGACCGCCAAGGATGACATTAGCGATCGCGTCGCAGGACTCGATGCGGGAGCCGATGATTATGTAACCAAACCCTTTAGCATCGAAGAACTGTTAGCCCGAGTGCGGGCCCATCTCCGTCGCAGCCAAGATGATGATGATGCCGACGTGCTGCACTTTGATGATTTATCTCTTAATCGAAAAACCCGTGAGGTCTTTCGCGGCAAGCGGCTGATTGAACTCACGGCTAAGGAATTTGATCTGTTGGAATATCTGATCAGTAATCCTCGCCAGGTGATTACCCGCGATCGCATTCTTGAAAAAGTCTGGGGCTACGACTTTATGGGCGATTCTAATATTATTGAGGTCTATATTCGCTACCTACGCCTGAAGCTGGAAGCGGAGCAGGAGAAGCGGCTGATTCAAACCGTGCGCGGGGTGGGTTACGTGCTGCGGGAGTAAAAGGAGAGCGATCGCCCTTGGGTGTAATGTAGATAGTTATTTGATAGCTAAGATATTCATCAAGTCTATGGAATCTATGGAAGGAGCTGCCTAATCGACCAATCACTAATCTGTGGATCACTAATCTGTAGATCAAAAGGGCGGCTTCCTGACCTAAATCATCATCTCATACGGGCTTTGATCGCATGGAAGAAATCTTCCAACTCCCGTGAACCATGATCTAGAAGGTTGTCAGAGGCGAATTTGAGATCGGGTGACAACCGTAAAACTCGATTGAGTAAGGACTGTAACGCTTGATCAATATCCAACTCCTTGAGTTGGTGAATATAGAGCAGTAAATCTGGCGGATGATCCCACAAAGCTTCGACTAAAGCATCACATTTAATATCGTAGCTCAGAAAGGCAAAGGGAACCCGGTTTGCTAGGCAAAAAATACCAGCGTGCCCCTTGGTCACCAGAGCAATGCGGCAGGAGGCAAAGGCTTGGCTCGTTTCCTCAAACGTGGTGGGATTGACAATGTCAAAGTCGTGCTGGAAATGGTCGCGCAACCGTTCCGCATCGACCCGCTCGGTTTCAGAATGGCAGATCCATTTCAGGGGCTTAGTTTGATTTTGAGCATCACTGCGAAACCGGAGGGTGGTAATTAGGGTGCGGGCAATGTACATCAATTCATCATGGTAATGCTGACAGGCCGCATGGCGAAACGGTAGGTTCAGACCAATTTCATGGGTTAGCTCTACTTGGTGCTGCAAACGTCCTGCCAAAAATACGGTGGGGCATCCGGTGAGAAATACCTTATGGGCATCCCGCTGCAGCAAGCGTCTGGCTACAAACCACGATCGCACATCCCGTACTGAGACCGCCGTGGCCGCCTTCAGGGCAGCCGTGAGATGATTGGGTTCATAGGGCGACAGTAAGGAAAACCGAGTAGGATAGTTGTTGTGTTCATGGAGATTAACAACTCCAAACCCGAATAAGACCAGCGGAATGGTTAGCTTACCCCAGCTTTCTATCTGGGAAAAAATTCGTGGTAGCAGATGCAGCGGATGCAGATAGCCGCCTGCTCCAATAATCACCAGATCATAGGTTTGATTGATGCGATCGAGTTGACTATCTAGAGTAGTTTTTTGATCGACTAACGCCCTGATGTCAACCAGATCTACCGTTAGATGCAGTTGATGCTCCGCAAATAACGGAATCATCGCATCCATGCCCAAGCGATCGCCTAAGTTATCGTAGCTGGGTAAGCAAATATGTAGCGCTGAATAGTTGGGCATAGCGACAATCTAGGTAATCAAAAGATCAGGTAAAAAATTAGACAACGCAATTAGGCTCAAGACTTCAACCCACTGATATAGTCCTAAAACATCCATTCCAGACCGATGCCCACACGCCGATCGCTCTGTCTAGCCCGCTGCCACTGTAGATCGGTCGAGATGCGAAGATCAGACGTAACGGCATAGCCTGCCGATAGGGTGGTGAGGCTCACCTCTTGGCTGCCACCCGGATTCACCCAGGTTTGGCTGAGGGCAAGATCGGCGGCACCGGTGCGCGATAGAGCCAGTAAGACGCGCAGACCGACGTGGGGGCCATGGCGGCGATCGCCCTCCCGTTCCACCGATCGATAACCCACCACCGGCGCAACATTCACATAGCTACCCAGAGGACGCAGGTAATAGCGTAGGTCTAGCCCATAGGCTTGGCGATCGCCCTCAAAACTGCCTTGGTAGTCGGCGCTGAGGGTGAGCCCCCGAGGCTGAATCAAAACATCTTCGACGCCTAGATAGAAGCCGCTGGCGTCGGGATCTGAAAGCCATTGTGCATAGCCAACCCGCAGGCGCGGCCGAAAGCTGGGATCATGGCGAATATCCTCGGCTAGGTCGGGCACCTCATCTAGCCAGCGCTGCAGGACAGGACTTTCCTCTAGGATGATCGGATCTAAATCCAGATCTTCGGCACTATCAAGAGATCCCTGGGCGATCGCCCTCCCAGATAGTAGACCGCTAAGCCCGACAAAACCCAGCAGCCATGCTGTCCATAACCAAGGTTGCCATTTGCGCATCGCGCCATTGAGCATAGAGATCTCCATTGTGGTCGGCTCATACCAAGTCTTACGATCCGGGAAACCCGCGAGCGATCGCCCTCCAGACCATAAAAAAGCGGCTCTGAATTAACCAGAACCGCTATTACGTTAGAGGCACTAGGGCACTACATCAAGCTATTAACGCACCGCTGGCTGCACTTCATCAATGCGCAGAGGCTTCATGAAGTAGAGGCGCACTAGCTGCCATGTGGTAGAGGCATAGAAGGGCAGCTTTTGGAAAAACTGCAAAACCTTAGGTGTCTTCGATGCTACGATCGCCGACAGTTTTTCGTTATTGCGAGTACATTGATCCAAGGCTGCAAAGAACTCAGGATGATCCACATTGAGGATCACCGGGAACACCCGCCCTGCGGTCTCGTTGGTCTTACGAATCACGTGGATGTCATACTCCCTTGCATCCAAGCCGAGGGACGCATAGAAGCCCGACCGCTGAATGTCGTTGAGGAACATCGTCGCGAACACAGACAAGAGGAAGAAACGGCACCACAACCGCGCTTTCCAGTCGTTGAGGATGCTGGGCTGAGCGCGCATCACGGCATCAAAGAAGTCACCATGACGGTTTTCATCCTGACACCAGTTCTCAAAGAACCGGAAAATGGGGTAGATGCGATCTTCGGGATGCGACTCTAGATGGCGATAAATGGTGATGTAGCGCCAGTAGCCGATCTTCTCAGAGAGATAGGTCGCATAGAAGATGAACTTGGGCTTGAAGAAGGTATATTTGCGATGCTGGGTAAGGAAACCTAGGTCGAGGGACAGGTTAAAGTCTGACATGGCTTTGTTGAGGAAGCCAGCATGACGAGCCTCGTCCCGAGACATGAGCTCAAACCCTTCTGCCAAGACAGGATTCTTGCCCTTGAGCTTGCGGGATAGTTCTTTGTAGAGCAAGAACCCAGAAAACTCAGCCGTGCAGGAGCGCTCTAGAAACTCCACAAACATTTGACGAGTTTCGCCGTCAATGTGCTCCCAAGACTGCTCAAATTCGTCGTCGCGCACAAAGTGGTGACGGTTATAGTCGGCGCGGAACTCGGCAATGATGGCTTGCAGCTCGTCTTCATTGACGGAGATGTCCATCGCTGCCATCTCATCAAAATCTGTCGTGTAAAAACGGGGTGTCAGGATGGTTTCTTTGGCTGGAGCCTTGACCCCCGGGCGAATTTCTTGAAATTCTGGCTTTTTCAGAGAATCTACCATGAACCCTCAAATACAGTTGCTTATGAACAAATTTGCCAAGACGCGGGCTGCGATCGCATCAATTCTGAGACAATATTGACGCAGAATGAACGATCCCTCTGGAATGCATCGGATTTGCACTCAGCCAAAACAAGCGTGAACGCCTCAGATTATATGCATTACAGTCTACCAAGCCTGGCCCCTGAGGGCATACCCCTTTCCGTTAAGAGTTGTTGCAAAATGTCGGTTTTCCAACCCACAGGTTAAGTCCATGCCCCATATCCTTTATTTCATTCGTCATGGGATCGCCGCCGATCGCTCCCTCTATGCCCAGGATAGCGATCGCCCCCTAAGCGAGGCAGGCAACCAAAAAACGGAAAACATTGCCCAGCGCCTAGTTTCCCTAGGGGTCACCGTGGATCGCATTCTCACCAGTCCCTTGCTGCGGGCAAGGCAAACGGCGGAAATTCTCAAAGCGGCCGGCATGAGCGATCGCCTCGAAGTCTTGCCCTTTCTCTCCCCCGGCGGCCGCATTCAAGATGCCTTAGTTTGGCTAGAGCATTGTCCGGCCCAATCCTTGGCGCTGGTGGGCCATGAGCCAGATTTGGGTGAATGGGTTGAGAGCCTGGTCTGGGGTGAGCCCAAGCAGAGTTTGGTGGTCAAAAAAGCTAGCATCATGGGCATCCAGCTCCCCGACGGCGGCGACCCCATTGGGCAAAGTCAACTTTTTTGGCTCGCGCCCCCTCGCTTCCTGCTCTAATGGAAGGCGCACGGGTTTATTGTCAACGCTGAAACTCTGATGAAAATTGCCACTTGGAACGTTAACTCCATTCGCTCTCGCCTCGACCACGTCACCCAATGGCTGCAGGCTAATTCTGTCGATGTGCTGTGTCTCCAGGAAACCAAGGTGGTGGATGCCGATTTTCCGCGATCGCCCTTAGAAGATCTGGGCTATCACCTCTATATTTCAGGACAAAAGTCCTATAACGGCGTAGCCATGCTTAGCCGATCGCCCTTAGAGGATGTGCAGATTGGCTTTGCGGCAGTGCTGGGAGACGGCGTGGCGGCGATGGATGAGCAAAAACGGGTGATCAGCGGCGTGGCTGAGGGCATCCGCATTGTGAATCTCTATGTGCCCAACGGATCAGCGATCGGTAGCGATAAGTATGACTATAAGCTGCGCTGGTTAGCCGTTTTGCAGGATTACCTCAGGGCCTATTTAGCAGGCCAGAATCCTGATGCCCTCAGCGTTTGCGGCGATTTCAATATCGCCCTAGAGGACAAAGACATTCATGACCCCAGCAAGCGCGAGACCCACATTATGTCCTCGGACGTGGAGCGAGCCGCCCTGCAATCTGTGCTAGACCTAGGGCTCAGCGATGCCTTCCGCCACCTCACCGACGAAGGTGGTCACTTTAGCTGGTGGGACTACCGCACCGCCGCCTTCCGCCGCAATCGCGGGTGGCGCATCGATCACCATTACCTATCCCCCAGCTTGCTGAAGCGGGTCAAAAGCTGCGTGATCGACGTGGAGCCCCGCAAGCTGGAAAAACCTAGCGACCATGCACCGGTGATTGTGGAACTCTAGTATCGCAAGACAGAAGAACGAAGACAGAAAAACGAAAAGGAATCCAGGACACACAAGGGTTTCCGTCTTCGTCAGTAGGCGGGTTACTTCCGCCCCAGAGTACTAGTCTGGCATTCTGCCTGCGCCCTAGCGGTAGCCACGTTCAGACCCAGGATCCTGTTGAGGGGAAGATCGATTGGTTTAGGCTTGTCCCATTTTCCATGATTCGATCCGATCGGGATGAATAGGGAAGGGCGATCGCCCCCTAGGTTTGGGGATTGGCGGCTTGCCAGAAAATATAGAGGGCTAGCACAAACAGCATGGAACGAAACAGCAGACTCACCACCTGCTCGGGAAGTTTAGGCAAGATACGGGTGCTGACTTGAACGCCCAACAGGCCACCCAGTCCCAAAATCAACCCCGGCAGCCATAGAACATTGCCCTGAATGGCGTGACCGGCGGTGGACGATAGGGCTGTCATCACAATCACGCCCAAACTGGTTTGAATGGCCAGTTTAATCGGCTCCTTAAGCAACAGGATTTGCAGCGGCACCATGATCACGCCGCCGCCGATGCCAAAAATGCCGGCCATGAATCCGGCCAGACCGCCAGTGATCACGCGGGAGGTGACCGGCGACCAGGTGGATTTCTCTACTTCAGGCAGGGAGCGATCGCCCTCCTCTAGTCCTTCTAGGCGCTTCGCTCGCAAAACAATTTGTTTGCGAACCTCCACCAAAAAGACATTGACCATGAGGAAGATGCCGAAGGCAATCAGCAAAATTTTCCCTGGCAGCGCCCCTGCCACCAGCACCCCTAATTGCGCGGTGATCAGGGCTGGGATCCCCAAAAACATCACCCGCGATAGATCCAGATACCCCATGCGCCAGTTTTGCCAACTGCCAGATAGAGAGGTGATCACGATCGCCCAACTGCTGGTGGCCACCGCCTGCACCGGGATGTAGCCCAACGCGACGAGAATGGGAACCAAAATAGTGCCGCCGCCGATGCCTAGGAACCCGGCCAAAATACCCGACAGCAGCCCACCGGCCGCTAGTCCAAAAAGATCCATTGAGGTCATAGCTGTTCCTGGGGCAAGATAGATTTGGGCAAGAGACCGTGAACGCCTTTGTGGGGCTGGTTCACAACTTGGGTGATATGGAAATGGGCGGCGAGACTGCATAGAACGTAGGCATCTTCTGCCGCCAGACCCCAGCGCTGTTCTAAAAGAGCAATCATCCGCTGCAGGGCTTGCTCAAACGCGGCATCGAGGGTTTCGGCGAAGCCCATGGTAATCCAATGGGTGGGGGTTTCACCAAGGGGTGCATCCAGGGACATGCGTTTATGGAGGATCACCGTGATGGTGCCGTTCATGGAGGTTTCGATCGCCGTCACGTTCACTTCTCCATCACCCTGGGCCGAGTGACCATCGCCAATGGATAGACGAGCTTCGGGCAAAAAGACCGGCAGAAAGAGACTGGAGCCAGCCTGTAGGTGACGGTTGTCGATATTACCGCCGTAGATGCCCGGCGGGACAGAGTTGCGGGTCACTTCATCTGTGGCGACGCCCAAGATACCGAAGAAGGGGGTGAGGGGAATCTGGATGTTCGGCAAAAAGTCCGCTACGTTGTTCTCTAAATCCAGGGGAATGAAGCGCAGAGCTGGTTGGTCAAACCGCTTGGGCAAGGCTCCCCAGCCGGGCCGGATGACGTTAAACCCCATGGGAACTCGGGGGGCGATCGCCTCCAGCCGCACCTCTAGCACATCTCCCGGCTCCGCTCCCCGCACATGGATTGGCCCCGTTAGCAAATGGGGCCCGGGGCCCACCTTACGAGACTCGGGCAGGCGATGGTAAATGTCTAGGAGTTCGGGGGTGAGAAAGGCGGGGGGCGCTTGGGGACAAACCGCAAATCCCGTGAGCGTTTCAACATGAATGCGATCGCCCGACTCAACGGTCAGGGCAGCGGGCAACTGCGACGAAAATCCACCGAGGTGAACCGTGTCACAAGTTGCCTTCAAAACGTGGTCGGCCATGCCTTCACTCCTCCAGTCATCCAAACCTAGTCACGTCAACCCAGTCACTCAAAAAGCAGGTCTCGGGAACGCACCTGCTTGAGTTCACATATATATCACTATCCTGACGGTTCTGACTGTTCACAAAGGGCGATCGCTCATTCCACTCGGCAACTTATCACAACCCCAAGGCGTCTATATCTCAGCCCTAGGGCGTCTACATCTCAGCCGTCGATAAAACCGTCATCAGCCTATCGAGAAGCTTGTCAACCCAGGCATCTACACAACATTCGTAGGGTTCACAAGACCCGTGAAATTACGGATCACTGGCCTGTCGTTATTTATCGCTAAAACTGGGTATGTTGAGAGATAGAAACATGACGTCAAACAATTCTTAGACTAGACGGGCGCGATCGCTCCAAAGGCCTGGTCTATCGTCTGCCACAGGAGGGTAGGATTCTGTCATCGCCACAGTCTCGAATGAGTATTAAAAGCTGGGTCACCAAGGCTCAGCGGCTAAAACGCGGCTTCTGGGGCAATCGTCGGGTCTGGTTGACAGCGTTTGGCACCACGGGCGTCGTCGTTTTACTGCGTATGCTTGGCCTGCTGCGGATGGCAGAACTATCCGCTTACGACCAACTGTTTCGCCTGCGTCCTCCCGAACCCCAAGACGATCGGATTGTGATTGTCACGGTCGATGATAGCGACATCAATGCCCTAGGCAGTTGGCCGATCACCGATGGCGATATGGCGGAGTTGATTGAACGCCTGTCGGCCTATGAGCCTCGGTTAATCGGGCTTGATATCTACCGAGACTTGCCGGTGGATCCGGGGCATGATCGCCTCCTCGATGTTTTTCAATCCACCCCCAACCTCATCGGCATTGAGAAACTACCGGATGCCTATAGCACTGGCGTTCGTGCGCCCAGCATCCTGCAGAATGCTGACCAAATAGGGTTTAATAACATTCTCACCGATGGTGATGGGCGGGTGCGGCGATCGCTCCTGTATTGGTGGATGGATGACCCGGATGGTAACCGGCGTTTTGTCACCAGCTTTTCCCTGCTTTTAGCGCAACGGTATCTAGAGACTGAGGACATTCGTCCCAGCACGTCGTCCTCAGGATATCTGCAGTTGGGAGATGCAGAATTTAGCGCCCTGCAGCCCAATGATGGTGGCTATGTGCGGGTTGATACCCGAGGCTATCAAATTATGGCCAACTTTCGGGGCCCAGCCGATGGATTTCAGCAGGTGCCCCTGATGGACGTTTTGGAAGGACGGGCTGATCCAGAGCAGTTTCGCGATCGCTTAGTGTTAATTGGTTCCACAGCCAATAGCCTGCAGGATTTTGTGCTAACGCCCCACAGCACCGATGGCAGCAGCGCTGTGCGCATGTCTGGTGTGGAACTGCAAGCCAATTTTATTAGCCAGATTCTGAGCGCGTCTTTGAACCAACGACCGCTGATAACCAGTTGGTCTGAGCCCGTGGAGTGGCTGTGGATCCTAGGTTGGGCTCTAGTCGGCAGCACCATTGCCTGGGTATTGCGATCGCCCACCTGGTCGCTGATCGTCATCGCGACCGGCGCTGTTGGCTTAACGGGCATTTGCTACCTAGCGCTGATCTATGGCTGGTGGCTGCCCTGGGTACCGCCGTTGCTCACCTTAGTCGGCTCATCCGTGGCCATCACCAGCTACTTTGCCCATTTGGAAGAAGAGCTGCAAAAATCGAAGGAATTTTTGAACTCGATTATCAACACCATTCCCGATCCGATCTTTGTGAAAGACAATCGCCATCGCTGGATTGTGCTGAACGAAGCCTATGCCAGTTTCGTCGGCCAGCCTGTAGAAACCCTCCTAGAAAAGTCAGAGCGGGATATCCTATCCCAGGAGCAGGCGGATCTCTTTCGTCAGCAGGATGAGCAAACCTTGACGACCGGCATTGGCAACGAAACGGAAGAAGAGTTCACCAATGTCCATGGGCAGACCTACTATATTGCCACCAAGCGATCGCTGCATCGAGATTCGGCGGGCAATGTCTTTCTTGTCGGCGTGATCCACGACGTCACCCAGCGCAAACGGATTGAGGAAGAACTGCGCCGCACTGCTGCGGAACTGGTGCAATCCAATGCAGAACTGCGCCAAGCAGGGGATAGCCTGCGCCGCATGGCCTACCACGACACCCTCACCGGCTTGCCCAACCGTAAACTCTTGGAAGAACGGTTGACGGAGGCGTTGGAGATTGCCCGCATCAACGAACGACTCACAGCGGTGCTGTTCCTCGATCTGGATGGCTTTAAGACCATCAACGACACCCACGGTCACCGCTTGGGTGATCTGCTGCTGAAAGCCGTGGCCAGTCGCCTCACTCGTTGCCTACGCGGTAGCGACACCGTGGCGCGATTGGGCGGGGATGAATTTGTGGTGCTGCTGCCAGCCATTCCAGGGCGCGACAGTATTGAAACAGTAGCCGACAAAATTATTAAAAACCTTGCCCAACCCTTTGCCCTGGAAGGAATCCCGCTGCAGGTCACAACCAGTTTAGGGATTGGCATCTATCCGACGGATAGCGAAACGCCGGATGATCTGCTCATCAAGGCCGATGCGGCCATGTATCAAGCCAAGGAAGAGGGCAAAAACCGCTATACCTTTTTCCAGGATCAAGATCCCAATAACCTTCGGGCAACTAGGTCTTGACCTGAATCGTGACCTGGGAGATCACCCGCATCCTCAGGGGGCTATGCTCTTGACTGGGCTCAAAGCTGTTGATCAAGACAGCAGAGCCTGAAACTGCTCCTGACCTTGGAGATTAGCGAAATTAGGATCCGCCCCGACGTCATCGCGATAGGTGGGGGCGATCGCGATCGCTGATTGCAGGGAGGCGATCGCTGCCTCTACTTCACCCTGCAAGGCGTGGCCCGCTGCTTTGTTGTAGTGGGCGCTGGCATGGTCAGGCTTGAGGGCTAGGGCTTGCTCAAAGCTGGCGATCGCTTCTCCATAGCGCTGTAGTTGCAGGAGGGCGGCGCCGCGCTTATCCAAAGCTTTGGCCGACTTGGGATTGTGGTCTAGGGCCTGGTCAAAGCTGGCGATCGCATCCTCATAGCGCTGCAGCATTTCCAAGGCCATGCCGCGATTCAGCCAAGCGACGGCATCATCCGGACGGCACTGCACCGCTCGATCAAAGGCATCGAAGGCATCCTCATGGCGCTGTAGGCTACCAAGGGCAACGCCACGATTCACCCAGGCTTCGTGGTAGTCGGGTTTGATGTCTAACGCCTTATCAAAGGAAGCGATCGCGTCGTCGAGCTGCTTGAGGCGCATCAGGGTAATGCCGCGATTCAGCCAGGCTTTATGATCGGCGGGCTGCAGTTCTAGGGCTTGGTTAAAGGCGGCCAGGGCTCCTTCAAAACGGCGCATATCTTTGAGCACCAGACCCCGCTGATACCAGAGGGCTCCGTTGCTGGAATCGAGGTTAATGGCTTTATCAAAACAGGCGATCGCGTCGTCAAAGCGGCTAAGTTCTTGGAGGGCAATCCCCCGCTGATACCAGATGGTAGGATTTTGGGGCTGCAGGTCGAGGGCTTGCTCAAACTGAGCGATCGCTTCTCGATAGCGTCCCTCTGCCATCAACGCCTGCCCCTGGGTAAGATAATCATCAGGTCGTAGGAAAAGCTGCGGTTGGTTGGAGCGCAGAACGTCCAGTTGGTTAGTTAGATCCGTCAGTTGCTGATCAATCTGTTGGGCAAAGTCTTTGACGATGGTTTCGGGGGAAACGGTAGACAGATCGCGGAGAATCTGATCTTTTTGGGACTGCGCTTGACTATTCAGGGTCTGGAGTTGGGTAGACAGATCTTGAGCGATCGCCTGCACGGAGCGGAGAGCCGTGGCTTTTTCAGTTTCCACGTCGGATTCTAGATCTGCTAGCTTGGCGGTAAACCGCGCTTCTAATTGCTCAATCGTTTGCCGTAGATTGCTACGCTGGGTTTGACTATCGGCCTTGAGGTCATCCATATGCGATCGCAATTCGGCCACGAGACCATCCAGGGCATTGAAGGCCTGCCCTCGGCGAGTATCTGTGGCGGCCCGTAGATCGCTGAGTAAGCTTGAAGATTCTGTGGCTAGGCGATCCAGTTGCTTGATGATCGTATCTTTTTGGCTTTGCAGATCGGCATCCAGACGGGTGAACTGGGATGTGACCTCTGTCGCCATTTGCTCCATGCGCTGTAGCGCCGTCTCTTTTTGGGCCAGAACATCGGCCTGCAGTCGTTCAAACTGACTGGCAAAGCTCGATTCCCGTTGTTTGAGGCTTCCCAAAATCGAGTCGGACTGCTGACGAATGTTGCTAGAGAGGGTGTCGAACTGAGCGCGAAATTCACCTGTAGCCGTTTCAAGCTGGGTGACCACCAAATCTCGCCGGCTCTGCACCTCCGCCTGCACCCCAGAAAACTGAGCAACAAAATCGGCTTCTTGTTTACGCAGCCCTTGCAAAACCGCCGTTTTTTGGTTTTGTACCTCCGACTGAATGCCGTTGAACTGGGATAGAAATTCTGCCGCCTGCTGTTTGAGATTGGCAATAATACTCGTCTGCTCTGCCTGGGCCCGACCCACCAAGCTAGAAATCTGATCGGTAAATCCAGACTCCACCTGACTGAGATTGTCGATCATCAAGTTCGCCTGCCGCTGGATCTGAGCTTCCGTGCGTTCGCGCACCATATCCAACTGCGGCACAAAATCTTGCTCTAGGTGGGTGAGGCGATCGATTACCTGCTTTTGGTGCTGACCAGCCTGTTTATGTAGCTCTTGCAGGCGGGTGGCGAAGGCCTGCTCGGCTTGGTCTAGGCTGCTGTGGGACTGGGCTTGGTCGTCGGCGATCGCCTTCTGTACGTCGGCCAACTGGGTCGATAGTTCCACCTCATAGGAGCGGGTTTGTTTCTCAAAATGTTCTAGATGTTCATCCAGCTCATCCAGGGCCTTTTCCTTGAGCCGACCCACCTCCGTACTCAGCCGCTGTAGCTCCTCCCGCCGCTGCTTGACTTCTCGCTGGAAGCCAATGACGCCCTCGTCCAGCTCCTCGGATAGGGCTTCCGTTTCCTTGAGGAGCGATCGCAATTCCTTATGGGCGGCGGCAATCCGATCTTCCAAATCCGTCAGATCATTGAGGTGATCCTTCACCAAAATGGTCACCTCGCGCACCACCGATCGCCGCAAAAGCCATAGGCCGATAATCGCCGACCCTAGCAGTAGTGCCAGCACAATCAACATGGCGTTGAACAGCGTGGTGGTGCGATCGATATCGGCTAAGCGTTGATCCAGATCGGTGGGTTGCTCAGCGGTTTGGGCGATCGCGCCAGACTGGGTCTGAGGGAGCACCGTCGCGGTTACCGACAACAGCAAGGCCAGCGCCAAGCTGGGCAATAAACCGGGAGTTTGGGATCGGTCTGGACGCTTCATCAACATTATCCTTGTCGGTCAAAGAGCGGGGCGGCTAGCAAGCCGGAGGGATTCATGCTTTATTGTGCTACGAAATGGCCCAGAGCATCCCCAGGGGCGATCGCCTCATCCCCTGCTCTAGTGTACTCTGCTGCTCCTCCGGCGATGGTATCCAAGGCGGAGATCCTCCGATCCATGAATGTCGCTCAGCCTAGGATCTGGCTAGGATCTGGACTCCACGGCAGAGGTTTCTCCACGACAGCGTCAAGGTGCAGCTCTTTCCCAGCCAGATCCTCCGTCAGCGGAGCTGCCGTTCCCCTTAAAGATGATGATGCCAATCTTGCCGATCCTGAATCAGCTTTAAGACCTGCTTAATCTCCTGGGTGCGGTGCTTGTTGACAATTAGCGTCACGTGGCCGTCTCGCACCACCACCGTATCGTCTAAACCAATGGTGACGATCAGTTCATCATCATCACTGGCATAAAACACACAGCCCTGGCTATCTTGCCCCACATGCTGCCCCACTTCCACATTGGCCGCCTCGGTTTTCAGCAGCCGCTCTAGGGCATTCCAGTCTCCCAGGTCATCCCAGCCAAAATCTGCCGGAATCACACAGGCCCGCTGGGTTTTTTCCATCAAGGCATAGTCGATACTCTTTTTAGGAATTTGGGGATAGATCGATGGGCCAAACTGGCTTAGCGGTTCCATAATGTCTGGCGCGTGGTGGCGCAGCTCTGCCAAGGTCACCCCGGCTTGGAAAATGAACATGCCGCTATTCCAGCTAAAGCGACCGCTGGCTAGAAACTCCTCTGCCGTTTCCCGATCGGGTTTTTCGGTGAAGCGATCGACGCTGTAGGCCGTGAGCCCGTTCAAGGTGCTGAGGGTATCGCCCTGCTCAATGTATCCATAGCCAGTGGAAGCATAGGTGGGACTAATGCCTAGGGTGGCGATCGCCCCGTGGTCTTGCGCCACCTGAGCAGCGGTTTTCAGCGTGGTTTGAAAGGCAGCCTGATCGCCAATCCAATGGTCAGCGGGGAAAAATCCAACGATCGCATCCTCCCCATGGCGTTTGGCAATTTCCAAGGTAGCCCAGGCTACCGCCGGAGCCGTATCCCGTCCCTCCACCTCTACCAGCAAATTTGTCTCCGGTAGATCGGGGAGCTGGTGACGCACTCCGTCGGCTAAATGGGCCGCTGTAATCACCCATAGTCCATCCCAGCCATCGGTCAGCGGCAACAAGCGCTCAGCGGTGGACTGGAGAAGGCTGAGACCACTGCCATCTAAACTGAGAAACTGCTTGGGACGCTGCCGCCGACTCAGGGGCCAAAAGCGCTCACCTTTTCCGCCAGCCAAAATCACGGGTATCATCAGTTGATTTGCCTCAACATAGGACTTGAATACAGCAGACTGATCCGCCTAACGCAGATCGACAGGCAGGTGCATGGGGAGGGAATACTAGGTGCTGAAACCAGAGTTCACGGATCCCTGCTCCCCATGGTTGAAGAGTGACATGAATCCTCTCGCTAACCCATAGCCGTTATAACTCAGCCATCTAGCTAGGTGCTGCATCTGAGGGGAGCGATCGATGAATTCTCGCAAAATCTAAGCGAAATCTAAACCAGATCGTACAACGTTAGACACCGGTAACCAAAACTGTCGGATATAATCGCGGAGAGCGATCGCACACAAAACTATACATTGCTCTTGACTAGGGGTCTACCTATGGGTGCGTGTGTGATACCAAACCAGTGTGAGATAAGTGTGAGGGATGGAGTGAATCAAGAATCTAATGAGTTTCCGAAACGAGCACCTGAAAAGGCAACAGCGGTGGGCGATCGCCCAGCTACGGGGCCAGCTACGGTTAGTCTGTCTGCGAGTCTCCCCGACGCTGCAACGGGGCGGGTGGGTATGAGGATGAGTCAATGGATTCAGCGATCGCTTGTCTTAGCAACGGCAGTTGGCACGTCCGCGGTCTTGGGAGCTACGGTAGCTTTGTTTACGCCGGCTTCGGTGAACTTGATTCCTGACCAGCCTCTGCAAGATTTTTCCGTACTCGATCTATGGCGTAAGGGTGTACATTATCCGATCACGCGTCCCATTAACATTCTGGTGATGGGGGTGGATGAGCCGTTGGATGAGGGGGCGGGCAATCCCATGGACGGACGCAGCGATACGATGCTGTTGGTGCGTTTAGAGCCAGAATCGCAAACGATCAATGTTCTATCCATTCCTCGCGACACTCAGGTCGATATTCCCTTTCAAGGGGTAACCAAGGTCAACCACGCTAACGCCATGGGTGGCGCACGTATGGCTGCCGATGTGGTCAGCGCCAATCTGAATGACATCGAGATTGATCGCTACGTGCGCGTCAATACCGAAGCCTTTCGTCAACTGGTAGACCTTGTGGGCGGGGTTGAGGTGTTTGTGCCCTACGATATGCAATACACCGACCAAACCCAAGGGCTTGAGATTGACCTACAGCAAGGGCAACAGGTGCTGAACGGCGACCAAGCCGAACAATTTGTCCGCTTCCGCAACGATGGCTATGGCGATATTGGCCGGGTACAGCGCCAGCAGCAGCTCATCCGTGCCCTACGCGATCGCCTCACAAGCCCTAGCTTTTTGCCCCAAGTACCTCAGGCAGTCGATCTGCTGCAGAGCTACATTGACACCAATCTGACGGTGGAGGAAATGTTAGCCCTTGTAGACTTTGGCTTAGACTTGACGTCAGAAGATTTTCGGATGGTCATGCTGCCAGGGCGGTTTAGTTCACCGGATGAGTTCATCGCCAGCTATTGGCTCATGGACATCAACGGTCGCGATCAGGTTTTAGCTGACTATTTCGATGTGCGTGCGTCGGGCTTAGCCAGTCGTTTTGATCGTCAGTCGGTTCAAGATTTGCGCATTGCTGTCCAAAATGCCTCCGGTGAACCCCAAATTGCGACCCAAGTTCTGAACTATCTCTATGACCAAGGGTTTGACCATGTCTACGTGGTGCAAGACTGGCCCTCACCCCAGTCCCAAACGCAGATTATTGTGCAGCGGGGGGACTATAGCGGAGCTACGTCGCTAGAAACCGTGTTAGGCGTAGGGACGGTAGTAGCAGCATCAACGGGCGATCTTGAGTCTGACCTGACGATTCGGGTTGGCGAAGATTGGCTTGACCATGTCCCAGAAGAGCCTCTTGAAAACTGGCGCTAGCAGACACCTCGTTTGAAGATGCGTTCGACGGAGATGATCCACCGCTGCGTTCATCTTGAGCTGGTGGAAGGATGAGATATGGGCTGGGCTAGTTCAGCCTGAACATGTCGGTCATTGCCCAAAGAGCAGGGGTTTCTGGCTTTCTAACGTCATCGAACTCACGTTCTTTCGAGAATTGACGCACCCCTCGAAGGAACTTTAGTATTAGAATCAGGTAAACAAGTGTAAAGATCCGGGTTGACGACGGTTCATGTTACCGAGGTGACGACGCCCGTCTCCTGATGCGCGAAGATGGCTTGGGCGTAGAGAGCAGGTTTTCTAATCTGCGATCGCCCATGGACAACTCAACAGCGTTGATCTTGCTCGGTACATTGTTTGCTAGTCCGGTCACGGCTGGGCCGATCTCGTTCCTTTGGTTTGAGGCTGGCCCTGTTTTCGCACCTTTTTGCTTTAAAAATACCCATGATTCATGCTGCCTTCCGCCCGATTGGTGTTCTCTGCGCCACCGTTGTTCTCATTCTTTGTAGCTGGGCGATCGCTCCAACAGCCCATGCCTATGAAAATCCTGATTTGTTGCCAGAGGCTCCCACCAACGTCATTGACCTAGCGGATTCACTGGCTAGTGTTCAACAAGACGAACTTGATCAAGCCCTATCGGCCTTTGAGTCAGAAACGGGATGGAAGCTGCGGGTGTTGACGCAGTTTGATCGCACCCCCGGTCGATCGGTCAAAGATTTTTGGGGTTTAGATCAACGCAGTGTGCTGCTGGTGGCGGATCCTCGGGGCGGAAACTTGCTGAACTTTAGCGTCGGCGATGATCTGTATGACCTGCTGCCCCGCACCTTTTGGATTGAGCTACAAACCCGCTACGGCAATCAGTTTTTTGTGCGAGACAATGGCGAAGATCGTTCCATCATCTCGGCGCTAGAATCCATTCAGGTCTGCCTACGACGAGGTGGTTGTCAGGTGGTGCCAGGGCTACCTAGGGAGCAGTGGATTTTGACTCTGATTACCTCTATTCTTGGCGGGGTGGTTCTCGGTTTTGCAGCCCAGCCTCGACAGGAAGGGCAGCCCTTTGCATGGCAGTGGGCGCTCATTTTTTCGCCGCTCTGGGGCATTCTGTTCATCGCCTTCGGTCTGGGGCCCGTGGTAACCCGTACGCCTGACTGGCTGCCGGTTTTACGAAACGTGGCAGGATTTACCCTTGGAGCCTTGGTGGCCTACCTAGCGCCTCTCCTCGGGAAAACATCTCCTACGTCGGAAACCTAAGTCTGGGTCTCTAGGGAAGGTGATGGGGATAGCAACACAATCCCCATGCCGTAGACGATGGGGCTAGGGCGATCGCATCCCTGGGGAGAAGCGAGGGCGGGCATGACGCGAGGGGGGGCAATGCGAGCCACCTCCACTTGGGCATGGGGAAACTTTTCTTGGAGCCAGCGGGCGATCGCCCCATGGTGATACAGCAAGCCGCCGCAGATCACCTGCTCGATGGCTTGGGGGGGCATGGCCAGCTCTTCCAGCAAGCGCACGACCACAGGATCAAGATTGTGCAGGTAGGGCCAAAGAATGTGATGCTCCAAGGTTTGACGCGTCATCAACCCGGCGTAGCTGCCCACCTGAAGCTGCAGGACTGGATGGTCGCTGAGCGATCGCAAGATGCGCTGGGCAAGCTGCTGCAGCGATCGCCCTAGAGCCGTGGTATCTAGGTGAGTTTGCCAGACCTGGCGTTGGCTGGCGTCTACCTGGCCTAGTCTGGGCAGGGCATCAAGGTCATAGGTTAGGCAGGCCGCTAGACCGTCCTGAGCGATCGCTTCTTGATCCCTAGGGGAGAGGAACGCCGTCAGCAAGGGCGGGCGGGCAGCATCGAGGTCGGGGCCATAGGGCGCAACGGCAATATTGGCGGAGGTCGTCAGACTATCCAGCAGCAGGTGAATCACATCTTGCTGAATGGCCTGATCCCCATAGGGATAGGCCTGAACCTGGATGACTTGGTCATGCTGCAAGGCAATCAGTTCCGTCGCGATCGCCCCGGTAGAACAAACCACACTAAAGGATGACGTCGATGCTGTCACCGGCGGATTGGCAGGCTCGATAAACCAGCGCTGGGCCGCGAGGAGGGCGCTGCCATCGTTGATCACGCCAATGGACTGACGAGACGGCACGAGTTTAGCCTGGAGGATGGCCTCACAGAGCGATCGCTCATAGGTTTCATCCACCGTGAGCGGGCTGCTGACTAGAACGCCACCTAACTGCCTCAGCACCGTCTGCACTACCCCCGAGGTCAATCCTTCTGCCCCACATTGAACCGTGGCTGGTGAGAGCAGATCGCCGCGAAAACCGCTGAGGGTGGCCAGCACAATGCTGCAGGCCGCCTGTAGATCGCGCTCCTTAAGGTGCTCGGCGGGATTCAGGACATGGGCTTTCAGATGGCGCAGCAACATGCGCTGGTGCTGATTGCCTTCAGCAGGGTGCGGGTTACCAGCCGTGGCTGGATTGAGATCGGCGAGTTCATCGGCTTTGGCACCTACCGCCAGTGGGGTGATCTGTGGCTCGGTGGAGCGATCGCTGGCTGGGGACAATGCCGGGGTCGTCATCGATAAATAGACCGAGGTGGGCAGCCCAAAGGACTTGGAGGCTCCCGCCTGGGCGGAAACGCTAAACCAGTAGATAGGGTGCAGGGTGCGGGTTTGGCGATTGACGAGCATCGCCGAGAGTTGGGTGCTACCCAAGTCGATGGCTAGAAACCAGGGGGAATCATGGTCTAGGGGAGAGCGATCGCCCATCCAGGTAATAGCTTGCCTCATGGGCTTTTTTTTTCCGGCGTCTCGGGGACGTCTTCCGCGCCAAAGAAATCATCGAGGTCATCGATGGTGTATTGAGGTGATGTCTCAAGATTCGCAGACAGATCGTCCGACAGATCATCGGCAGACAGATCAGCCGACCGCTCTGGGCTATCACCCAGATCATCAGGGATATCGCCAAATAAGTCATCCAGAGAAGTCTCTGCATTCGACAATGGAGACGATTCAGCCGCTTCCCCAAAGCCATCCTCGGTATCTGCAGACATGTCTCCAAATAAGTCATCCAGAGAGGTCTCCGCCTCAGGTGGTTGCGGCACCGGCTCTTGATCCTCTTCGGCAAAAGCATCGGCGAAGTCATTGAGGGTAGAGTCGGCTACCTCGTCATCGAAATCGCCAAATAAGCTATCCATCGACTCGGGGTTCTCATCGAGAATGCTGGCATCCCCGAACATACTGTCTAAGTCATCGTTGAACGGCTCATCCTGATCATCATCCCAGGTAGGTGGGTTGGGGCGATCGCTTGTCGGAGCCACATCCATCGAGGTGTCCTCCAAGTCATCAGTAAACCAGCCCTCTAAGGTTTCGCTCGTTTCAGGTTCACCCGTTTCAGGAAACAGGGCGGCGCTATCCTCGGCTGCTGCCGGCATCTCTGATGGCCTGTCTAGGGCATCGGCAGACGGTGTTTCTCCATCTAAGACCCGCTCCAGCAGGGTATCGAGGGTAAACTCATCGCCAAGGTCAAGGGGCGGCGCAGAGGTTTCGGGTTCGGAAAACAGCTCAGCTAGGGTTTCTTCCACCGGTTCCGGTGGGGGAGGCGCGGATGTTTCGTGAGGCTCAGGGATGAACGAAGTATCCTGCACCGTTTCGAAGACATCGTCTAGGTTCTCGGGCGTTTCATCCAGATTTTCGGGCGTTTCGTCCTCTAGCGTTTCGTCCTCGGGTGTTTCTTCCAGCAGCGTTTCGATGAGGGCATCCTCGTCGAGGGCTGCAGGCAGATCGGGCGCGTCTTCATCAAATAAAAACCAATCCCCTAAGGTGGGTTCAGGATCAACGACGGGGGCAGCGATCGCCTCTTCTTCCACAACGTCTGAGGTATCGCTACTGAGAAGTAAACCCTCGATGGTATCGGCATCAGCATCGTTCCAAGCCGCTTCTGCGGAATCATCGGCAGGCACAGGATCATCACTGTTCAGCAGTAACGCTTCGATGTTATGGGTATCGTCATCTATCCAAGCTGTTTCTGCAGCCGGAAGGGTTTCTTGGTCAACCGATGGCTGATCAACAGGAGATGCTGGCGCTGGAGCCGGCTCATCGGGCAGCAGCAGATCATCCACATCCACGGTCTGGACTTGGGCATCATCGGCATCAAACAGGGCTTCAGCATCGTCAGAGAGCTGGTCTTCTGTGTCAAAGGTGTCAAAAATTCCACCCTCACCGTCGTCAAAACTTGCCCCAAAGAGAGCGGCGTCATCGTCTTCAAACGCCAGCTCACTGGTATCGGGAAAATGAGGTTCGTGATCAGCGATCGCCCCTTCTGAACGGCCAGCATCCGTGGCTGCTTCATCTGTGACGTCATCCGTGACGTCATCCGTGAATGCATCGGTCTCCCAACCGCCGAACACATCAGCCGATCGATCTGCATCGGCAGGAGAATCATCTTGGTCAGGAGAATGATCCTGCTCAACGGACGAAAGATAGTCTTCGGCGTCTTCCCAGTCATTGCCGATAGCATCAAGGGTTAGACCCTCTGCGGCATCCTCAGACGCTTCCGGAGACGCTGCCGGTGCCTCAAGCTCCGAGGGGGTTTCTCGTAAAGCGGCCCAGACATCAGCAAGATTATCCAAGGGACGAACGTCGTCGTCTGGCTGGTCATCCATGGCTGCCGGTTGATGCTCATCTGCCGCCAGGTCTTCGTCACCGAATTCATCTAGACCGAATTCATCTAGACTGCTTTGGTCTGCCTCCAGATCATAGTTAAGCGCATCCCCCATATCTGCTGCGAAGTCTAGACCGGACATGGCGTCTTCGTCGGGCATCTCTGGGCGAGCCTGATCAACCGCGTCTGGAACCGTTTCCGTGACCTCCTCATCCAGACGAGCATCCGGCATGTTGGGATCAGCGAGCCCTAGCTCATCCATCCATGGCGCTGCTGCTCCATCCCAGCGCTCTAAGGTCGCACTCAGCTCAGTATTGGGATCAATGGGAAATGGCGAGTCTGGATTTTCAAGGCTTGATAAATCGTTTTCCAGTTGATTGAGGGTCGTGTCGTCAATGTGAATCAGCTCACTGGGGGCGATATCGAACTCCTCACCGCCCAGCAGGTCTTCGTCGGGGGAGGCGGGCATGTAGCGATCGTCGTCGCCTGAAAGCGCTTGGCTGGTATCCAGGAAGGCCGGCAGTTCGCTGGGTTCAATCAGATCTGTGAGTCGAGTAATCATGTGCTCGGGATCAACCAGAGGGGTATCACTCCAGTCGCTGTCTTGAGCATCATCCTCTAGGGCCAAGTCGCGCTCTGTGATCGGAGCATCGGAGTCGAGGAAGCCCAAACGCTCCTCTTCGTCACCATCCAAGGCGATCGCTGCTTGGCTATTGTCGTAGTCTGAAAACAGCGGTTCATTGTCTGGGAAGAGATCTTGGAGAGCCTGGGTGGATAGTCCAGACAGCGATTCATCACGGTTTAGGTCTAGGTCTGAATCACTGGCCTCCCTACCTTCTAGGTCAGTATCTTCTAGGTCAGCTTGCTCGCCGGTCTCGGTTGCCCGTTGCTCAGCCGGGTCAGACAATCCACCAAATAGGTCGTCATTGAGGACTTCATCTTCCTCAAGACCAAAGCGGTACGGGCGAAGGTTAGACACGTCATTGACATCTGTGGCATCACCACCCAGGTCTTCTGGGGCCTCGGCCGTAAAATCATCCGCCAGGCTAGGCGATCGCTCCGTGAGAGAGCCGTCTTCATCTTCGCCAAATAAACTTTGATAAAAATCATCGGCGTACAGGGTTTCCGGTGTGTCGATCGCGACATCGTCGGTGTCGGCAGCGATCGCTTCCGGTGTAGGCACGCCCTCGGTCGAAACCTGAGGCGTGGGTTCATCCTCATCCATGTGCTCCAACCAATCTAGGGCCGACTCTAGATTATCGAGATTCGAGGCGATCGCTGGACTGGGGGTTTCTCGGGCTGCCCGAGCGGCTTCAAACTCTTCCCTGGTTTGAATAATCGTCTTTTCGTCGTCATCCTCGGGCGTATAAAGAGGATGGCGCTCGCTGATTTGGAAGATGGTGATGTCGTCGTCTGAATCGCCAACTAAGTCCGTCAGCGAAAAGGGTGTTTTGGCTGGAGGCTCTGGCTTGGCGGGAGCGTCTTCGCTAGTTCCCCCGTTCAGCTCGTTCAGCAGACGATCAATCTGTTCATCCGATAGATTGTCTAACGTAGGATCTCCCGTCGCCGGTGGTTCAGCAGGGCGAGGTTGTAGGTTAGCTGGTGCATCAGGCGATCGCCACCGTTCTGCTTCTAGGGACGATTGCAGGTAGGACGAGGCCTCACGACCCAGTTGCTGCGCTAGACGATTCACTAGCCCCGCAAACATCGACTCACCCTGCTGTCCTAAGCTATGCATTTTCTCCAGCCCTTGGGACAGAGAGTCTTCATAGCTCTGGATATTGGACTGCAAGGATTCGAAGATCACTTGAAGCGTAGCGTCGAGCTTCAGCAAAAGCTGATCGGAACGGGCCTGGGTTTGTTGAATCCGGGCCAATCGCTGGCTGGGAGACAAGGGCATGAGATCGGCTGCGGGCAACGCGGCAGCTTCAGGAGAACCGGGAAGCGATCGCTCCTCCTGCTCATACTGGGAAAGGGTTTGGGCAATTTGCTCAGATAGAGTTTCCTGGAGACGATTCATCAACGCCTTCAGAAAACTATCGATCATGGATGTTTGATCCGCCGCCGGCAGACCCATTTGCTGGCGCTGGCCTTGGAGTTGCTGCACATCTTGCACCAAGGCGTCGCGCTCGCGGTTGAGCCGATCGATATCGGCCCGCAGGGGCTGCAGCATGTTGGTGCGCAAGTAACTCATTTCTTGCAGAAACGCCTGCAGGACATGCTGGGCAGATTCCTCAGTTAGCGCAGGGGATGGCTGAGACGAGTGTGCGGCAGGAGGTTCAGCCAACATTTGCTGCTGAAGCGCTAGCAACGACCGACGGGTTTGCTCTAGCACGTTGCGCTGCTCGGCTGCCTCCGCCGACATCACCCACGGCAAGCGAGGACTTGCCTTACTTAGCACGCCATCAATTTCGCGGATTAGGGCTTGAATTTGGTCGGGTTGAGAAGTCACAGTAGAATCCCAGACTTAACGCAAAACAGTGCAAAATGCTGAACCTGATGTTTAGATGTCATGACAGATGCCGAGCCTACTAGAGAAGAATACATCTCTATATAACCAGAGTCATCACCCAAACCCCGTACTGAGGCTGATTAGAGCGACTGCTTGGGTCAGCCATAGGCTGAGTCAGAGGAAGGCACGTCACACTCTATCTTTAGGTTTCCCACAAACCATCCTTCGTTTCCGCATGGTTTGAACGAAGCATCAGAAATTGGTAGACAGGTATCGGTAGAAAGCTAATCTATGCTACTGACATTCTTCTATTTTCAACAATGATTTGCGTCGCAACCATGAATCTTTAGGTTCAGCTTAACGGTTCTGGTAGGTTCCTGGTCTGACCTAGGGCGTGGTGCCCAACAGCCACAGCATGAGATGGAGCGAGCTGTTGAGGATTCTTAACTGGGACAGGGTTCAGTACCGTTGATGACCGAAGGGCGATCGCTCTCCTTCCAGTTTTAGCTATTAACTGTAAACTTATATAAAGTTTATGTTACAAAACTATGGTTGTGACTCAGATACTCCCTTCTCGTCGCCGGCTGCTGGGCTATGTGCTTAGTAGTTTACTTGCCTTCGGTATGTTCCTAGGCGGAATGCCCGCAGCATTTGCCCTGGGTGGCCCCCAGCCGACGTTGAATGCCCCAGCCCCAGACTTCACCCTACCGAGCAATACGGGCGATGGTGAGATATCCCTAGCCGACTACCGAGGGCAGTGGGTGGTGGCCTATTTTTATCCCCAAGACTTCACACCGGGCTGCACCCTGGAAGCCAAGCGGTTTCAGCAAGACTTGCCCAAGTATTTAGATCGTCATACTCAAATTTTGGGCATCAGCGTGGATGATGTAACGTCCCACGCAGAATTTTGTGACTCGGAAGGGCTGACCTTTCCCCTGCTGGCTGATACGACTGGGGCGGTGAGTAAAGCCTATGGTTCTTGGCTGAGCGGTGTTTCCCTGCGGCATACCTATGTGATTGATCCCGAGGGTATCCTACGCGATCGCTTCCTAGGCGTGCGTCCTGCTATTCACAGCGTTGAAGTGTTGGCTCGCTTAGATGAATTGCAGGCTGTGGACTAACGCCGTCCTTGGACATACTGGGGGAATGCTGACAGACAAGACTATCCCACGTAACATCAAAGCCCCTCGACCGTCCTGGAAGAGGGGCTTTATCATGAAAGTTCTCGTGCTTTGTCCGTTCACCAGATTGACACCACCGTTGCTTGACGGTCACTGTTGCTCGACGGTCACTGTTGCTCGACGGTCACTGTTGCTCGACGGTCACTGTTGCTTGATGGTCACCTACTCAGGCAGCAGAACTCAGCCCCCTAGTACTCTGAGGCGGAAGTAACCCGCCTATTGACGAAGACGGAAACCCTTGTATGTCCTGGATTCCTTTTCGTTTTTCTGTCTTCGTTCTTCTGTCTTGCGATCCTAGGCCGTTTCCATCCAGTCAAAAATCTTATCAAGCTGTTCCAGGGTAATCAGTCCGTACTGCCACAGCACCATGGGCAACGGATCGGTTTTTTGAATATGGTGGCGCAGGGCGACGGCAATGGAGTCTTCAGGAATGGCCAAGTCGTCTTGCAAAAAGTTGATTAAATGAGCTTGTCGTTCAGTAATGTTCATGAACCAGCAGTTGATCTTCTAATGTGAGTTAATCTAACAGATTTATTAACGTTTGTAACAGCTTCTCAGAATTTGTTACGCCGAATTATACGAGGTCGCTGTCGCTTTTGGATATAGATTGGCTTGAAAAGCGCCATAGCCAAAAGAGATCAGGCAATCGAATCGCAGCAATCATGAAAAAAACTTGGGCACTGCCCGTTGATCCTTACGAATCCTTAGGCGTTCATTGTGACAGGTTTTGGGAAAATCGGATCACTCCTGAGAATTATTCATACAGGTAGAGATGGAGATGTCCTCGATGGAGGTTGGGGATTAGGAGCTGATGCTGCTTGCGATCTTGCCCTCTCTCCAAAACTCTGCGTCTCTTCCACTGTCTAGGAAACCTCATCGTGAGTAGATCTGAGTTGGGGGGATATGACAGTTTTACGGCTGGAACCTGAACGGGAACTGAGCGGGAACTGGGAATTTCGGGATAGTTGGGACGGACGTTTCACCTTGACGGACGCGGCGCAATATCAGAGGATGCGATCGCTTGACCGTAGATGAGGAAGATGAGACGCCATGGCACAGACAGAACTTGGCATTGGCATTATTGGCACGGGCTTTGGGCAGAAAATCCATATTCCAGGCTTTCAAGCACACCATCGCACCAACGTGGCGGCGGTGTACCATCGCGATCGCGCTAAGGCGGAGGCGATCGCTGCTCGGCATGGCATTCCCCATGTGTTTACCTCGGTGGACGAGCTGGTGCAATGCCCGGCGGTGGATGGGGTGAGTCTTTCAACGCCGCCGTTTTTGCACGCGGAGATGGGCCAGGCGGTGCTACGGGCGGGCAAGCATCTTTTATTAGAGAAGCCTACGGCGCTTTCGGTCGATGAGGCACGACACCTGTTGGCGCTGTCCCAGCAAACCGGGGCGATCGCTGCCCTAGATTTTGAATTTCGCTTTGTGCCGGCCTGGCAACGGTTAGCAGAACTGTTGGCCGAGGGCGTGGTGGGTCAGAAGCGGTTCATTGCGATAGACTGGCTGGTGTCTGGACGGGGTGATCCCAATCGTCCTTGGAACTGGTATGCCCAAAAGGATCTAGGCGGCGGCGCTCTGGGGGCGATCGGTTCCCATGTGTTTGACTATCTATCATGGCTGTTTGGCCCGGCAACGCGGCTTTGTGGTCAACTCAGTACAGCGATCGCCACCCGCCCTGACCCGGTGAGCGGTGAGCCAAAGCCTGTTGATGCTGACGATACCTGCCGCATCATGCTGGATCTGGCGGACGGGACGCCCTGTCAGATTGCCCTCAGCGCTGTGACCTACCAGGGGCGGGGCCATTGGCTGGAAATCTATGGCGATCGCGGCACCCTGGTCTTAGGTAGTGACAACCAAAGCGACTATGTTCACGGCTTTAAGCTATGGCTGAGTGAAAATGGTGGCCCATTGACCGAGGTAGAAATTCCCGATCGCCTGCAGTTTCCCCAGACCTACGATGATGGCCGCTTGGCTCCCTTCATCCGTGTGGTCGATCACTGGGTGCAGTGTATTGATCACGGCAAACCGGCGGCTCCGTCGCTGCAGGAAGGTGTATATTCTCAGCTATTGATGGATTTGACCCATGCCTCCCATCAAGCAGGAGCTTGGGTCGATGTGCCATCGTCATAGAGGTGAGTAGTCTCAAAACCTAGGACTCAGTGCATGGCAAAGGTGGCGTATCTCGATTGCCCGACAGGACTGTCGGGCGATATGTGTTTAGGAGCATTGGTGGATGCGGGGGTGCCGCTGCAGTATTTGGTTGAGCAGTTGCAGCGTTTGGGCATCGGTGATGAATTTCAACTGCGGGCAGAGGAGGCGAATCACAATGGCCAGCGGGCGACGAAGGTGCAGGTTGATCTCCTCAAGCCCCCCATCTCTGCCCATGATCATGATCGCCCTCCCAACCACACCCATGATGCTGACCACGCTCACGATCATCCTCACACCCATGATCACGATCATGCTCACGATCATGCTCACACCCATGATGCTGACCCTACCCACGACCACGGCACCCGCCGCCTGCTAGAGATTGAGCAGATGATTCAGGCAGCGCAGTTGCCCAATCGCCCTACGCAGTGGAGTTTGGCAATTTTCCGGCAGTTAGCCCAGGCCGAGGGAGCCGTGCATGGCATTCCACCGGAGCAGGTGCAGTTCCATGAAGTGGGGGCAACGGATGCAATAGTGGATATTGTCGGTACTTGTTTGGGGCTAGATTGGCTGAAAATTGATCAGCTTTATTGCTCAGCGTTGCCCACCGGCGGCGGGACGGTTTGGGCGGCCCATGGTCGCATTCCTATTCCTGCTCCGGCGGTGCTCAAGCTTTGGGAACTGCGCCACGTGCCGATTTACCACAATGGCATCGATCGGGAAATGGTCACCCCCACAGGAGCCGCGATCGCCACGACCTTGTCCCTCCAATTTGGCCCGCCACCACCGATGGTTTTGCAGCGCGTGGGGCTTGGAGCCGGAGGGCGATCGCTATCTATCCCTAATATTTTACGGCTATGGCTTGGAGAAACCCCGGAGGAACAGACGACAGTAGCGCCTCACGTTCATACTGTCCCCACGCGATCGCCCGAGGCTGCATCCCTTGGCAGCCCTCACCCTAAATCCCTCTCCCAAGAAGGGAGAGGGACTTTGAATCCGACTTCCCCATCTTGGGGGCTGGGGGATGATGGACAGGCCTGCCAACGTGAGATGCGCCTATCGCCCGATTCCTATCCTCATCCAGTCTCCAATCCAGTTCCCGATCTATCCACCGAATCCTTACCTGGTGGATCTCTGGAGGCGATCGCTGTTCTTGAAACTCAGATTGATGACCTCAACCCCCAAGCGATTGGCTATGTATTTGATGCTCTATTTGCTGCAGGGGCGCTGGATGTGTTTACCCAAGCGATCGGCA
Organism: Leptolyngbya sp. CCY15150; assembly: GCF_016888135.1. Classification (NCBI taxonomy): domain Bacteria; kingdom Bacillati; phylum Cyanobacteriota; class Cyanophyceae; order Leptolyngbyales; family Leptolyngbyaceae; genus Leptolyngbya; species Leptolyngbya sp. CCY15150. The sequence goes on along the minus strand of NZ_JACSWB010000141.1, from coordinate 31,549 downwards.
TGAAAAAGTCTCGTCCTGGTATATTGCTGACGGTGATCTGTAAAAGCTATCGCTTGGAGGACTGCGAGACAATCTTATTTCGAGAAACCACAACGCTAGGCATACGGCGATCGCTCTGCCAGCGACGGGCCCTAGCGCGGGAGTTTCATCAGGTGACGTTGGATGGTCATCTGGTGCATATTAAGGTAGCGCGGGATGAACAGGGTCAAATCCTCAATGCTCAGCCAGAGTATGAGGATTGTGTGGCCGTAGCCCAAGCCACAACTCAGCCTTGGCATCAGGTGCATCAAGCAGCGATCGCTGTCTGGCATAACCGTCAACAGCTGTAAACCCAGCAACGTTGACATACTTCCATTGTCTTAGATTTATTCTATGACCATCCTATAAAAACTCTGTAATATCTATGGTTTCACTAGCATCTGACTTGATCTGGCATCTGAACCCATCGTTTTACCTTGCAAATTCAGGTATTCCTTTATTCACTCAGAGCATTACATATCAAGTTCTGCTCCTAATCCCTATCGTGGCGATCGAAGCTTATGTTCACAGAAAGTACCTAAAGCTCAGTATTCCGCTCGCCCTATACATATCCTTTACGGGTAATTTTATCTCTACCCTGGGTGGAGGGATTGCACTACTGGTGGCGACGGCCTTTCTCAGTCAACTACTTTTTCAGTGGGTGATGTTGATCCCTACGAGCGTATTTTTCCTGTTGCCTTTGGAGATTATGGTAACCCTCATCCCCATGTTTTTCCTCTCCGTAGCCATCGAGTCATGGCTAGGGCGGTGGAGACTGAAAACGCTGGATCGGCGCAAGGTAAATCAGTCTTTTTGGGTCGCTAATGCCTTTACCTATTCCATGCTGGAGGTGGTAGCGATCGCTCAACTGATTCAGGGCTATCTCAAAGGCTTAGGTTAGCTAGGGGCGATGGGCAAACCCATGCTAAACCGCTGCAAAACTCATGCGGCTGAGGAAGGTCTGTAGGCGATCGCTTTGGGGATTGGTCAATACTTCCCGCGCTGATCCTTCTTCTTCGATATAGCCCTTGTTGAGGAAAATGACGCGATCGGCGACCTCGCGGGCAAATTGCATTTCGTGGGTGACAATCACCATGGTCATCCCTTCTTCCGCCAGTTGTTTCATCACCAGCAGCACCTCTCCCACTAGCTCTGGATCGAGAGCGCTGGTCGGTTCGTCAAAGAGCATCACTTGGGGCTTCATGCAGAGGGCCCGAGCGATCGCCACCCGTTGCTTTTGTCCACCAGAAAGCTGATCGGGATAAGCACTGGCTTTTTCTGCTAAGCCAACTTTCTCCAGGAAAAAATAAGCTGTTTGCTTGCTTTCAGACTTAGACTGACCCAACACTTTCTGAGGCGCTAGGGTTAGGTTATCTAAAACGCTTTTGTGGGGAAAGAGGTTAAATTGCTGAAACACCATGCCGACGTTGGTGCGCAGGCGGCGTAGTTCTTGGTTGGGCAGAGTGGGGGATGAAATATCTATGCCGTTGACGATTAACCGACCACCGTTGATAGCCTCTAGGCGGTTAATGCAGCGCAGCAAGGTACTTTTACCACAGCCTGAGGAGCCGATAATAGCTACCACTTCACCCAGTGCAATCTGGCTGCTAATGCCGTTTAAAACTTGTAAGTCACCGTACCGTTTTTTGACATCTTCGAAGAGTACAGCAGGCATTTGGCGATCGCTAACCTTAACCATGGCACACAGGGTTTGTCTACATTAAGTGATTATCGCTGCACTATACTTGCTGCTTCATCCCTGAAAACCTTAAGACAATCAGGATTTTTAGCATGGCTACAGTCCCAGCATTGTAGCAGTTCTACCATACTTAGTCCCATGACATCGCCGTATTGGCTACGAACTGGTTTCAACAAACCCTGTACAATAATCCGATTAATGATCGGATAGTTGACCCTGCTTTTATGCCAGGATCAGGTGCATCGTTAGTTGCGTACACATCACAGAACGCCTTCTGGGAATGCTGTTCTCGTGAAAAAAATGTATAGAAGTGAATGTTGACTATGGTTCGAGTGACACGATTTAGATTTTTACGTCAGTTTTTGCTGGGCTTGGTTTGTGTCGTGATGATCGCCGCCTGTGGGGGCGGTGGTGGTGACACGGGTGCCCCCGCAGATGATGCAGCCGGTGGCGGCAGCGATCTCTTAGTGGTGGCGACCGAGCCAGCGTTTCCGCCCTTTGAGTTTCAAGCTGAGGACGGTAGTCTAGTCGGCTTTGATATTGATCTGATGAATGCCATTGGTGAGGCGGCCGGCTTCGAGGTGGAGTTTCAAAGTCTCCCCTTTGATGGCATTATCCCTGCTCTACAGTCCAACACGGTGGATGCAGCTATCAGCGGCATGACCATTACCGCTGCTCGTCTGGAAACGGTAGATTTCTCCAGACCCTATATTGCGGCTGGGTTGGCGATCGCTGTTCAAGAGAGCAACACGGATATTAATTCCATTGATGATCTCGAAGGCAAGCGGATTGCTGTTCAGATCGGCACCACGGGGGCGGAGACGGCTAACGGCATTCCCGATGCCCAAGTGAGCACCTTTGACTCAGCTCCTTTGGCCCTGCAAGAGTTGTCGAATGGCAATGCTGATGCAGTGATTAATGACGCACCGGTGACCCTAGATGCGATCGCCAGCGGCAATATTCCTGGTCTGAAGGTGATTGGCGAACTGGTGACGGAAGAGTATTACGGTATTGCTCTTCCTAAGGGGTCGCCCAACCTAGAGCGGGTCAACTCTGGCATGGCCACCATTCTTGAGAACGGTACCTATGCGGAGATTTTCCAAACCTGGTTTGGGGCAGAGCCGCCGGAGCTGCCGGAAGAGGCTCCGTTGTAAAACCGTTCTAAATTCGGTTGGTTTGGATTGAGACTGAAGGGGAAAGGTCGAGGCTCGAATCATCTTCAGATTCAAAGACCCATTACGTTTCTGGACATGGGCTCCTAGAGCTTCGACTCCCTTCTACTTACGACACTCATTTTGCTACAACTCCGCCGTTATAAACACTATTCAACACCATGAGACTAGACGTTATTCTAGAGGCCCTTCCCAACCTCTTGGTTGGAGCCGGGATTACCGTTCAACTGACGGCGATCGCTATCTTTTTGGGCTTGATTGGAGGGTCGTTGATGGGGATTGCTCGCCTATCTCCCATTCCAGCGGTGCGGATCATCACTCGCATTTACGTAGATTTCTTCAGAGGAACGCCGCTCTTGGTGCAAATCTTCGTGGTCTACTTTGGCGTACCGTCGCTCATTCAAAGCATGGGTTCCCAATTTAGCTTTAGCCGACCAGCAGCGGCTATTTTGGCGCTGAGTTTGAATGCAACGGCCTATATTGCTGAAATTGTCCGGTCGGGCATTCAGTCTATTGAGCTAGGGCAACGGGAAGCGTCGGAATCTCTCGGTCTGAGTCCTGTGCAAACCATGGGCTATATCATCTTTCCCCAAGCGTTCCGCCGGATCATTCCGCCCTTGGGCAATGAATTTATTACTTTGCTCAAAGATACGAGCTTGGTAGCTATCATCGGCTATGAAGAACTGTTCCGTCGAGGACAGTTGGTTGTAGCGACGAATTATCGTTCCTTTGAGATTTTTGGCACGGTTGCTTTGGTGTATTTGGTGATGGTAGTTGTACTGTCGCAGGGCTTTAGCTGGCTGGAAAATAGCCTGAATCCAGCCAATCGCGGCAAACGTACAAAGTCCACATCGGTGGTGGAAGAAGTCTAGAGCGATCGCTTCTGGAGTTCGAGGGCCAGATGAGCCCGCTCAAAGTCAGCGGTGATAATCGATACCAGGGTAGGATCATCAAGCTGCAGGGCTCGGTAGCGGCGGATGGCTTCTAGGGCAGCTTGGTTGCTTAGCAGGGCTAGGTCTGCGCCGTTCCAATCGGCTGTGCAGGCGGCCCACTGGGCTAGATCGACGTCTTGCAGCGGGCGATCGCTGTTGTGAACCTGCAGGATGGCTAGACGACTGTTGGCATCGGGTAAGTCAATCTTCAGTTGCAGATCTAAGCGTCCAGCGCGCATCAGGGCTGGATCTAAGGCATCAGGGCGATTGGTTGCCCCCACCAACAGCACATTGGGGCAGCCTTGTAGTCCATCCAGTTCGGTCAGAAGTTGCCCCACAACGCGATCGCTGACGCCGGAATCACCGTTAAATTTACCTCGCGCTGGAGCTAGGGTGTCCAGTTCGTCCACGAAGATGACGCAGGGCGCTGCTTGGCGAGCTTTGGTAAAGAGTTCTCGCACCGCTTGTTCTGCTGCCCCCACCCAGCGGCTGAGTAATTCCGGGCCATTCACGGCAATGAAGTTAGCGCGGGCCTGGGAGGCGATCGCCTTGGCCAAAAGCGTTTTCCCGGTTCCTGGTGGCCCCCAGAGCAAAATTCCTCGGGGCGCAGTTGCCTTGGTGCGGGCATAGAGTTCGGGATAGAGCAGGGCTCCCTCAACAGACTCCTGCAGCCGCTGCTTCACCTCCTGCAAGCCACCAATGTCATCCCAGGTTGTATTCGGGGATTCTACTTCCACCGACCGCAAAACGGCAGGACGAATCTCGCGGAGCGCCTGCAGGAAGTCGTCGTGGGTGATGGTCATGGTGTCGGGAATGGGAGCGCTCAAGGTGGGTACCTGTCGCCGCAGGGCGGAGTAGGCGGCTTTCTGGCAGAGAGCTTTTAGATCGGCACCGACCATGCCTACCCCGAGGTCAGCGATCGCCCCTAGATCTACCGATGCATCCAACGGCATAGCGCGGGTGAGGATGGTGAGGATGTCTAACCGACCATCCCGATCCGGCACCCGGAACTGCACCTCGCGATCGAAGCGGCCAGGACGACGCAGGGCGGGATCGAGGTGATCTGGGCGATTGGTTGCTGCCAGGATGATCACGCCTTCGGTTTTAGCAAAGCCATCCATGAGCCCCAAAAGCTGGGCCACGAGACGCTTTTCCACTTCTCCTTCCACCTTGGCGCGATCGGGCGCGAGGCTGTCGATTTCATCAATGAACACCAAACAAGGAGCCGATCGCGCCGCTTTTTCAAAGATGCTGCGCAGACGAGCTTCAGCCTCGCCGTAATATTTGCCCATCACTTCGGGGCCAATAATCGCGATGTAGTTGACGCCTAGCTCATCGGCGATCGCTCTTGCGGTTAAGGTCTTCCCGGTTCCCGGCGGCCCAACCAGGAGGACACCCCGAGTTGGCTCTAGGCCTAGCTTCTTCAATAAGTCGGGACGCTTCAGGGGAATTTCGATCAGCTCCCGCAATTCCCGCAGCACCTCACCCAGACCGCCCACATCTTGCAGGGATGCGTCGGGCAGATCAGGACTCTCCGAATCATCTCCGGGTGGCGGCGTCACCAAAACGCGATCGCCTTCATCCTCGCCCCCGCTGGAGGGGGTGCGAATGCGACTGGTGCCGATATCGTTCGGCATATTGCCCTGGCGAGGAATGCTGCTCATCGAACGGGAGTTGATGCGGATATCCGTCTTGAGTTCGCCCTTTTCGGCCTTTTCCTCTAAGGTCTTTGCCAATTCCAGCAGTTGCTCGAAGCCTTTGAAGAGATCGTTCATGCTATTGCTCTGCTCGGTGCGTCCAGTATAGCGAGTGAAAAGATGGAGTGTCCTAGGGAATCGCCATAGCAGCGCTGTAGACCAGCCGGGCGGTTCTTTGCATCCATACCAGTCTTAGAATGCCCCATCCGGATCGCAATCCATCGAGGCTAGGGAGAGTCGGAGGGCGATCGCCCAGCCAGGGGCGTGGGTAATCCATCAATGCTGACCCGATTTTTTTGCTGTTGATAGGCCTCCAAGCCCTCAACGCCCTTTTTAGCAGACCACTGCACCAGGGAATCTCGCTGTCCGTCATAGCTAAGGAGCGGTACGCCTTGCCCACAGGAGGTTTGGATGCGATCGAGATCGACCGTAATAATCTGTCGCATACCTGGAATTTCAGGGAACAGCGATCGCTTGGCATCCCAATCGGGGGTGCCAGGCAACAGGGTTTGCCCGGTTCCATAGAGGCGTAGGATCATCGGCGCTCCCTGAAAGGCGCAAAACATAATTGTGATCCGTCCGTTTTCTTGAAGATGGGCCGAGGTTTCATTGCCGCTGCCGGTGAGGTCGAGATAGGCAACGCGGGTGGGTGACAGAATGCGAAAGCTATCTAGCCCTTTGGGAGAAAGATTAATATGTCCGCTATCAGATAAGGGGGCAGTAGCCACGAAAAACAGCGACTGTTGCTGAATAAAGTTCTGGAGATTCTGGGTAATCTGATCAAATACTTTGGCCATGAGTCCTGAGTCCGTCGATGGTTGTACAGGTCAAAGGAGGCACTACCCTTGGTGGATCAATGCTGCCATCATCCTATCTCGATTCAGGATATTGACAATTTCGTAACATTCGCGAGGTAGGGATCTAGACCATGGGCTAAGGTCTAGGCGCACGTCATTTGCGAGAGCTACCAGGCGATCGCCCCATTGTCACGGTTCCAACCCTGGTGATGGACAAAGCGTTTTGCGTGGGCTGGGTTGAGTAACGGGAAACCCAAAACCAGCTTAGATTCCGTTGGCTGACGCTAATGCTACCCCAACCTGCAAGAGCGTCAGGATCCCAGGAGCTTGTTCATCCATCAGCGACTCATTTACATCTATTTATACAGATTATACCGATCTACCCATAGTCAGAGTTCCAGGTCAGAGTTCTAGGTCAGAGTTCCAGGGGACGTCCCCTCTAGGAGGTTAGTTGTGTCAAAACGTTCACAGCGATCGCGCTGTTCATCGCGTCACGGTTGGCTGGGCATCGCCTTGATCGCCATCGCCTTAGCATGGTGCTTGGGCAGTTGGGGCAGTCGTAGCCTCGCCCAAGATTGGGAGGGTGACGAAGGGTATGACTATGATGCACCCTATGCCTATTTATCCGTGAATAGCACCGATTTAGAGTCGGTTTCTCTATATCTCGCGGTGAATCTGCCCCTATCAGACGCTGATCAAGACGCCTTGGGGGCAGAAGAGCAGGCGATCGCTGACCAACTTCCCCAACGGCTCGATTGTGCTGCTTCTGATGTCACGGTGGACGCGTGGGACGGCTGGTCAACGATCACAGTCAATTGTCAGCGTCCCACTAGCCCTCTTAGTTCCTGGCAATCGATCATCACCCTGAATCTCTCTGCCCTTGAAGAACCGCTGCGGGCCTTGGAGATCACTACGCTGCAGGTGGGGGTGTATGGAACGATTGGCCAGCTCGTGATGACGCCAGCCTTGGGCGATCGCCTTGGATATGCTGGCTCTACGGCATACAACACCGTCTTAGATCTCTCGGACTTACCCGAAACGCTAACGCTACAAATAGGCTACCGGACATCCGCTATTGTCCTGCAGGCTGGTCTAGGGATCGCTCTCATCTTGCTACCCCTTGGGCTCATCCTCTGGATGCGACACCATGCCTTGCAGGTTGCGCCCGATCGGGCGGCTACGACGTGGTTTAGCTATCAATATTGGCTGGGATTGCTGAGTTCTGCCGTTTGGATCGGTTGGCTGGTGCTATTGCTGAGTTTCGATACGCTGACGATAGTTAGTTTAATCGGCGATCGCTGGGCATGGTTATCGTCGGTTTGGGGCACCAATTTGATGTTGATTGCTCCACCCCTACTGGTGAATGTCCTCAGCTATGCTCTGTCCTATCCTGTCTTTCGGAACATCGGGCAGCAGGACTGGAGCCGGTTTGAACTCATTCAGCAAAGTCTTCTAGGCCAGATCCAGATTCTTCTACCCCTGATGTTTTTGATAGCGGGCATACGAGACTTGTTTGCCGGTGCCTTTCAGCTAGGGGTGGTGTGGATGATCCTGGCTGTGGTCAGTCGATTGGTGCTGATGCAGTGGTTGATGAAGTCTCAAGACCTGACGGTGCAGTCTCTGACCATGGGAGATCTACGCGATCGCATTTTTGACTTGGCAAAACCTACCGGCGTGAAGCTCAACCAAGTTTATATCCTGCCTAGGGGACGTAACAAGATGGTCAATGCTTTTGCGCTGCAGGGCGGCCAGGTGATGTTTACCCAGTCATTGCTGGAGCAGCTCACCAAGGATGAGGTGGATGCCGTCGTGGCCCATGAACTGTCCCACTTGCAGTATGGTCACCACCAGTCGCTCCAGGGATCCTGGCTCTGGGCAGCCATGGGCTGTGGTTTGATCACGTTTATGATGTCCACGCTGGTGCTACCGGGTTTTCCCTGGCTGCCGGTCACCGTTGTGGTCTCACTGCTCACCTATTACCTCACCTCCCGCCGATATGAGCATCAGGCGGATGTGCAGGCCGTGTTGCTCACGGGCAATCCTAAGGCGATGATCACCGCCTTGGTTAAACTAGCGCAGTTCAACCAAATGCCGCTGGAATGGGGCAAACGACAGGAGCTTTTGCTCACCCATCCCTCCATGCGGCGACGGGCCGAAGCGATCGCCTCCCGCTACGACGTTTCGCCCGAACATCTGGATGAATGGCTAGCAGAATCGGATGAATCGCCAGACACCTACTCCCTGCCCACGGCGGTGACCGATGCCGTGCCGATCTTCTCCACGGCCTTTAAGCAACGGGTGATCACTCGCCTATCCCTTTCGTTGCTGCTGGCTCTCACCCTAACGCCGACCCTGGCCGCCGTTCTGATCAACACTTGGCAACTCACCGGCGGTCTTGCCTGGCTGGGCATGATCTTGGGGGCGATCGCCACCGTTGGCGTCATGCTGGCGGTGCTCAACTGGATACCGCTTCTGGGGTATCGCAACCTAGAGCAGCAGCTAGGAGAACGACTGCAGAACCAAGGATTGCCGATCGATGCCTGGGGTGGTCGCTTTGTGGGCCTATCTCCCGGCGCAAATCCTCGCATCTATGAGGGATTCTATAACTGGGATCTGGGCTTTGTCTGGTGGGTGGGCGATCGCCTCTACTATGCCGGAGAGCAAACCCGCTTTTGCCTACAAGCCAATCAGATTACCCAAATCCAGCGCCGTCCAGGTATCCAGGGCTGGTGGCGATCGCCCACGGTAGGTCTCTATTGGCAAGACGGAGAGCAGGCAGGAGTATTCACCCTCGTGCCCACATCCGTGCGATCGCTGCGACAGATCCCCCCAGCCGTCCGCCAATTTCAGCGCGATCTAGAGGCTTGGCAAAGTCAGCCTACCCCATCTCCCCTACCGGAGGAGTTAGGTTCATGGACAATCCCGCAAATAGGTGAAGTAACCAGTCAAAAGCTTGCCGAGGCTCTTACGGTCAATCAAGTCCTTAGCTCTTTTGTCACCCTAAGCGTCACTGCATTGGGGCTGTCTGTTCTCACCCAGCTCCCCTTTGGATGGAACCAGGTAGGGGCTTGGTATGTGGTTGGCACAGCGCTCCTAGGGTCAATCGTGCAACTCTTTCCCCTGTTACGCCAGCGCCGCGCCTCCTCCTAGGTAGGATTTCTGCAGGAGCATCACCCTTGGGCTCCATACTCCCAGATGCTGCGTGACCGACAGGCGATCGCTCTAATGGGCAGCCTTGTCCACCACTTGGGGTAGACCCAGGCTATAGTTCCGGGCGCGGCTTTGCAGATTGTAGGAAATGTCGCCGGCTTGGAGGAGCGATCGCACAAAATGTTCTAGATCCGAACCAATGCGTCGCAGGTTGTAGTCGGTTAAATCTTGACCTTCGCTGGCGTCTACCAATGCCTGAAACTTTTCCTGAACGGCTTGGATCGCGGCATCTGTCCAGTTCAATTCGTTATCAGGATCAATATCCAGGGTTAATGTATCGGCACTAGGATTGAGGTCTTTGCCATCAACCGTGGCGCTAAAAATACGGATATGGCGAGTCGTGGATTTCAGTAGCATAGGGCTGATGTCTAGACAGGGTGTTCATCGGGGCCGGGTTGACGGACTCTTGCCTGGCGATCGCCTACGGGAATGAATGCTCGTGCAGCTCCCAGAGGAAGGTCGATCAACCCACCAGAATCTCTTTTCATCTTAGCGGTGAACGGTCTCCCAGGGCGATCGCCTTGGGCAGAATGGAGCAAAAACCCTGATCCTGGGCCCATCCCAGAGCGATCGTTCCCTGAGCGCAGTCGTTGGCGTAGCCGCCCCAAAGGGGCTAGGGAACGATCGCTTCAGCATACTGGTAGCTTCCTAAAGCTGCTCTAAAATTCCCCGAGCGATCGCTTCAGCAATCCGGGTTTGAAAGGCACTATCCCCTAGGCGAGGTGCATCTTCAGAACCGGTGACAAACCCCACTTCCACTAACACCGACGGCATGGTGGTTTGGGTAAGCACATAGAACCGGGCTTGCTTCACGCCGCGATCGCGCATTCCCGTGGCGGAAATCAGGTTGGACTGAATCGATTGGGCTAGCGATCGCCCACTGGAATAGTAGAAGGTCTCGATGCCGTTGACATCAGGACGACTCATGCTCAAGGCATTGGCATGAATACTGACAAAGAGATCCGCATTGGCCCGCTCGGCGCTGGCGACACGGGGGGCTAAGTCCAGTTCGCGATCGTCGCTGCGGGTCATTTGGGTTTGCACACCCTGCTGCTCTAAGAGGCTGGCCACCTGCAGCGAAATGGGCAGCACCACATCTTTTTCCTGTAAACCGCTAATGCCCACAGCTCCTGGATCACGACCGCCATGCCCCGGATCAATCACCACCAGCGATCGCGATGTGGGCACTGGCAAGGGTGTCGTGGGGGTAGGGGTGGGCGTCGGTTGCGGGGTGGGGCGTGGGGTCACTTGGCTTAGATCGATGCTGGAGCGTACTAAGCGAGCGCTGAGGTTATTTTGAATGAGCTGCTGCTGTAGAGAAGCGGCCCGATCGCGCTCCCGGAAAATACCCGCCTGCATGACGCTGTAGCCATCCACCACGGTGCGAAACGAATCGGGGGCGAGTTGCTGGAGACGGGTCTGCTCTGCCGGCGTGGCCACCGATACTAAGACTTGGTAGCTGCGGGTGCTGGTGAGCGATGCTTCGGGCAGGGTTGCTAGATTGCCGGGAACTGTCACCGTCGTGCCGGGAGTGGGACTGGGAGACGGGGTCGATGGTGTGGAGGTTTGGGGCGGTGTGGGTAGGGTAGGACGGGTGGCGGTGGATGTCCGTCCTCCAGCTTCCGCAATTAAAACATCGAGATTGCGATCGTGGGTGATATAGATATGCCCGAGGGCTTGACCGTTATAGGTGCGCCTTGTCAGTCGCCAGCCAGAATTGAGTTGAATTTCCGCAAATTCATTCGTGACGCCGTTTGTCCGCCCAATTTCTAGGGAAGGGGAAGTGCGATCTTGGTTGGGCACTGCCATTAACACTAGGTCATTACCTTGGCGCGTTACTTGCAGGCCATAGCGCCAGCCCAGATCTTCATTGCCCACCCGCACGGAATAGCCATTGCTGTCTGTGCTGCGACCACAAATGCCGCTGAAGTCAAAATCCAGCAGCAGAGGCGTTACCAACGTGGGTGAACTGGACTGGGTTGACCAGCAATCGCGGCGATCGCTGATTTGCTCCAGAATTAACAATTGGTGTCTGCTTCCACCCGCAAACGGGGCCGCAACGGTCACAAATCGATCGGCGTTTACCTCCTGCTGGGTAAATGTTGCAGCGATCGCAGGTCGTCCAGTTGATGCCAATAATCCCAATCCCAATGCACCTGCAAGATGCAGCCATCGTTTCACGCTCATAGGTCTCTTGATTCCATCTGCGAAAGGCTTAAGTGTGAAGAAACCGTGGCGTGGTCATCAGTCCGTTACGTTGCTCAATCTAAGGAACGAAGTCTATCGGCTGACACCACACCACGTGTTTTAACCGCAAGGTGTAGCTCTCACTCACACGCTTATATCGCCTGAGACGGTGGGGGTTTCCGAGAGTTTCACCTCCTAGACCGGCTTTTCAACTGGCACATCTTCTACGCTGGAAAGGGAATCAAGAGACGGATGAAGCTAGCAGCTCCCCATGCTAATTGACACCCAACCCAAGACTCCGGTGTGGAAACAGCACCTAGAGCATGAGATTGAGTGTCAATTAAAGGTTAGTTAAGACGAGGGCGATCCCTTTAGCAGGGGAATGGCTAGCCTCTAGCAGGCGCTAGCTAGATGATTTGACCAGATTGAGACACGAGGATCTCATGGACAGAGGACATGGTGTGGGGAAGCCGAGCTCGTCCACGAACGGTAATCTCGTATTGACGCTGTCTGTACTGATTGCTGGAGACCGAGTATTCAGGATTCGTGACCCAGGTAGCGCGCACAAGACCCAGACGTTCCAGCTTGATGAGAGAGGCATACACCGTAGCGATATTTTCAGATAAATATTGCTCTAGCGCTACGGGAGACTCACTAGCACAGTCTAGGGTCTTGAGAACAGAGATTTCTAGAGGCGTCAGGGCTCGGTGGCGATCGCTCAATGCAGACACCCATGATTGAATAGACGTAATTGCCGTTTTCATGCGACCTCTTCAGTTAATATAAAATGCTTGCAGAGATAAAAGCGTAATAGAGAAGTATTACTGTGCTTACTATCTCACGCGTCCTAAGACCATTGCTTCAGTGGCATTTCGGAAGTTTTGGGTTCACTCGTTAAGCTTCTTCCCTGATCATACGTGTGAATCAGGAGAGAGGCTTATTCTTCTCGCAAAGAAACTGCAAAGCTTTCATGAATTCTTGGTTTGACGAATGTTCCGCATATTTACGAGATAAGCTAAAGCTATCGCCCGCACCTCCTGGTAAATATGCTGATGTTTCTGAATTGCAAGATGATTGGCGCTAGCGAACCGTGAGCGAGACGCTCACCCTTCATTCACCATCAAGGTAGTGGGAGCATCTTGCTCCCACTCCGATGTCATGCATGCGGCAACGCCAAGATCCTGGAATGGAGAATCCAGGTGGCTCAGCATCTTCCTGTGGCATTCTAGGGAGCGATCGTTCTCCTTAGACCTCGCCATCAGAGCATATCAGCGCTATCAAACCTCGCGTGGCACCCCGGATAGTGGCAAAGACGAGGGTGGGTCGATCTAGGTTCCCAACCGTCAAGCGGGCGGCAGGGGCACGGGCAACAGCGGCAGGGTATCTGTGGGCCATAGCTCGACATGAAAGATCTGGCTGAAGGCTTGCTTCACCTGCTGTTCGACCAAGCTGTACTGAATATCCGGTAGCCATTCTGCCAAACTGCCCACGGGTCTATCCGTAATTCCACAGGGGACAATGTGCTGAAAACCATGAAGATCGGGGCAAATATTCAAAGCAAAGCCATGCATAGTAATCCAGCGGCTCACTTTAATACCAATGGCGGCTACTTTTCGTCCTTCCACCCAAACCCCCGTCAACCCTTCTATACGATGACCCTCAAGTCCTAGGGGAGCGATCGCTTGGATGATCACCTCTTCTAGCTGCCGCAGATACCAATGTAAATCGGGGGTGTGGTGCTGCAGATTGAGGATGGGGTAGCCCACCAGTTGCCCAGGACAGTGGTAGGTGACCTCGCCGCCGCGCTCGATGCGCACGAGGGGCACGCCCTGCTGCTGCAGCTCAGCTTTGACAAACTCCATGGAGGCTCCCTGGCCTAGGGTGTAGACCGGTGGATGCTGGAGCAGCAGCAGCACATCATGATGATCAGGGTGCTGGCGACGATCTGCCACGAGCGATCGCTGCCATTGCCAGGCCACGTCGTAAGGAACTAGACCAGGAGAATAGAGCCAACAAGGACGGGACAGCGATCGCATACACTCAACTCACAAAACAGTGGACAGACTGCGACGAAAAGCAAGGGTAAACTACACATATTTCATCGCAAATGGAGAGAAATTAGTCAAGAATTGTCACAGGTTGCAAAAGATTTTTAACCCTGCTGTTGTCCAGAATACAAAGTGTTAGGGTGAACATATAACCCAAATTCTCGCGGGAGGAAGCTTTATGAAGCTTGTTATCCAGGGCAAAAATATCGATATCACTGATGCAATTCGTGAGTACGTACATCAGAAGATTGAGAAAGCCGTCAGCCACTTTCAGAGCTATACCACCGAGGTAGATGTTCACTTATCAGTGGCGCGCAACCCCCGGATAAATCCTAAGCAAACCGCAGAGGTGACAATCTATGCAAATGGTACCGTTGTTCGCGCTGAAGAGAGCAGTGAAAACCTCTACGCCAGCATTGACCTCGTAGCCAATAAAATTGCTCGTCAGCTCCGCAAGTATAAGGAGAAAATCCAGCACAAGACTCGTACTCCCGTCAAAGCGGCTGAGGTGTTGCCAGAAATTACCGTATCGGATGAACTCTTGGCAAATCGAGATGTTCAGCTACCGGAGGAAGTTGTGCGAACGAAATATTTCGCCATGCCGCCGATGACGGTGCATGATGCCCTCGAACAACTTCAGCTTGTTGACCACGACTTTTATATGTTCCGCAATGCCGACACCGATGAAATTAACGTCATCTATGAACGCAACCACGGTGGATATGGGTTGTTGCAGCCCCGCAACAACAATGGTCACGTTACAGGCAAACTGGCAGAACTGGCCCATCAATCTCCGTAGGTGAGGTGATTGCCCAGCACGTTAGGTGACAACGATCTACAACACCTAGAATAAACTGTAGCTTTGGGGTGCCTTGCATCCCAAAGTTTTTTTATTGCTTAAGGAGCCGTTTAAGGAGCCTACTTATGTATGTTTATGCATTTCTCAAGACTCCCACCACGGCCTTGGAGTTGCCGGAAGGATTAGCCAACTCTCTGCAGCTCGTGGAACAGGGGGCTTTATCGGCGGTTGTTGAGAGTCAGCTTGATCCAGACACTATTCGCGCTGGGGATGAACGCTTTCAACTCCAGGCGATTTTGTCCCACGATCGCGTCTTGCAGGATCTGTTTCAGCAGGCAGATGTGTTGCCAGTGCCTTTTGGGACTTTTTTAGTATCGTTAGATGCCCTCACACAACACCTTGCGGCCCATCAAGAGGTTTATGTTGCCAAGCTACAGCAGGTGATCCACAAGGCAGAATATACCCTCAAAGCCCAGCTTCAGCCCTTGGTTTTAGAGGAGTTGCCGGAGTCAGCCAAGGGGAAAGATTACTTCCTGGCAAAAAAACGTCGCTATCAACAGCAGGAAACCTATCGCAACCAGCAGCAGGCGCAACTGGCGGGTCTGTTAGAAGCGATCGCTCAACTTGGCTGCCCCTATCACCACAGTGAACCCAAAGACGGTGTAGAACGCATCCACATCTTGGGCGATCGCGATGATCATGGTTATCTCCAGCAGCAGGTTGAGCAATGGCAGATCGATTGCCCACTCTGGGAGCTATCTCTGGGAGCAGCTCTGCCTCCTTACCATTTTGTGTGATCTATGAATGTCACCGATTGGCGTGACGGATTGATGTGATGGATTGATGTGATCGATTGATGTGGACTGGGGGGCGATCGCTGACTTAATCAACCCGCTCTAGCTGCCAGAGAATTTGGTTGCCCTCGCGCCGCACCCGCGACACCACCCAGTTTCGCCACACCCAGTTGTCACCTCGGCTGGTGACCGCACTGGCATTGACATCCATCAAGTCGGCCAATTCAGCGCTGGTAATCAGATAGCCTTGCTTGGCAATTTCGTCTGCCATATGCAACGTTTCCACCGTGTTTTGGAGTTGGACGACTCGTAGTTCACGCGGGAGATTTTCAGATGGGTCGTTGTATGCTGCTGAGGAAGAGTCTGCCATGGTGCGCTCAGGTGGAAAGGATTGAGCAATTGTGCTACTGGATTGTATCGTTTCTTCTCGCTCTACGGCAGTGTTTTGGGCCTCAATTCTGTCATCATTCAACAATTTGTGAACTTTTTTAAGGGTTTTGTCAGGTTTTGTAGGGGTTTTCGGCTCAGCCGTGGTCATCAATCGATCATCTTGGGTCATCTGGGGCGATCGCCCCAGGGAAAAGGCTCGGGCAATCACGTCACAGCGCTCATTGCCTTCGTTGCCGCTGTGGCCACGCACCACTTCCCAGCGTAGCGGGCGGGTGAGCTGTTGATTGACCTGTTGGTGTAGCTCATCTAGGGTTTCCCATAGGTCTTGGTTGACCACGGGTTTGCCGGTGGAGGTTTTCCAACTCTTGTTTTTCCATCCCTTAATCCAAGCGGTAATGCCCTTTTTCACATACTCACTATCGGTGTAGAGGGTGACGGTGTCGGTTTGCCCTGAAGATAGTAATAAATCTAGCGCCGCGATCGCCCCTTGGATTTCCATGCGGTTGTTGGTGGTGTGGGCGGCGGCACCACCCAGCTCATGGACGCCGCCACCGACGAGGTAAGCGATCGCGGCCCATCCGCCCGGCCCTGGATTTCCGGAGCAGGCTCCATCGGTATAGAGAGATTCAATGACCATGCGTTTATGTGTTGTTGGCTGTGGGTCATCCTACCGCAGCTTTTGCAAATTTGACGGGGGGCGTTGATATTCCTGGCATGATATGTAATAATTCAAATCTTGACGGACGCATAGCTCAGTTGGTTAGAGCACCACGTTGACATCGTGGGGGTCACTGGTTCGAGTCCAGTTGTGTCCATAGAAACGAGCGGCATTGCTGAATGATGTGAAATCGGAACGTGAGCAAGATACTCACACTCCCAACTCATTCCCTATCAAGGTAGCTCACGGTTTCCTAGCGTAAATCACAGATCGATTCAGCAACGCCCGATCTAACAACGCCAAACAAGTTATGTAGATGAGTCACGCCTCGATCGCTCCATCTTGTGGTCATCGGTGGCTGGAATAGTGGGATCGGCGGGTTATCCACAGCTAGATGTATGGCGCTGCTATCAACGCATTTTACACATCAATAAGGCTTTCTGCTGAGCGAGCTTATTGGCTTTTCTATGCAGTACCTAGAAAGATATGCAGGAGCGATCGCCTATGCTCTACAGCGTGAGATTTCTATGATTATTTTATAGTTCTAGCTTTACTATCTGAGTATATTGATAGATGGCATTCTTGCAATGAGTTAAGTTGTAACAATGGCTTCATCAGCAAGATAAGAACCCTGCCAAATTGACTCCATAGTCCCATACAAGCAGCCATGGATAGTACCACCTACCGGTCAAACCACCGGACAGAGCTCACCCTATTCGGTCGTCCTGCCCAGCAGGGGCGATGGTTTCTGATTCCCCTAGGAATGATGATTTTACTGTGTCTAGGGACAGTTTACTCGTGGAGCATTTTCAGGAAACCCCTAGAGAATGAACTTGGCCTCACTGCCACCCAAAGCCTCCTGCCCTACACCGTGGCGCTTCTCTGCTATGCCATCACCATGCCCATCGCCGGGTTTTACATTCCTAAACTTGGAACCCGCTGGATGACTGCTCTAGGCGGTGTTGTGATGGGTGTTGGTTATATGCTCTCTAGCTTTACGACCAGCATTACGGCCATGGTCTTTACCTATGGCGTGATTGCAGGGGTTGGGGTGGGGATTGCCTATGGTGTACCTATGGTGGTGATGGCCCGCTGGTTTTCCGATCGCAAGGGGCTGGCCGTGGGGTTAACCATTGTGGGTTTTGGCCTATCTCCTTTGGTCACGGCTCCCCTCGCCAAAAGCCTCATGGATAGCTATGCCGTGCGGCCGACCCTGTTTGCCCTAGGGCTTGGCTTTATGCTAATTATTGTGGCGATCGCCACCACGATGAAACTACCGCCCCAAGCCTGGCAACCCACCACCGCTACTGCTGCCACGACAGTTAAACCAGCGCCGCTCAAGTATCCCAAAACCATGCTCAAAAGCTCATCTTTTTATGGGCTGTGGCTATGCTACATTATCGGCACGTTTGTGGGACTTAGCGCCATTGGTATTTCTAGTCCAGTGGGCGAAGAAATTATCCAGGTTGAGCCAGGAATTGCAGCCGCTAGCGTATCTTTATTTGCTCTGTTTAATGGCGTGAGTCGTCCGTTGTTTGGGTGGTTGTGCGATCGCTTTCAGCCTCGTCATATCGCGATCGCCTCCTATACGCTGATCTTAGTTGCCTGTATTTTGATGGTCAATGCAGAACAAGGGCAAGTGGTGACTTATCTGGTTGCTTTCTCGCTGTTCTGGTTTTGCCTGGGCGGCTGGCTGGCTCTTGCGCCTACCACCACCCTGAGTCTGTTTAACCCCGATGACTATGCCCAAAACTACGGTATTGTCTTCACGGCCTACGGTATTGGCGCTCTGCTGGGTACGTTGGTGGCAGGACAACTGCGAGACTGGTTAGGCAGCTATACCTATGTGTTTTATCCGATGGGAGCCTTGGCAATTGTGGGGATAGGACTAGCCCATGTCATGCTCAAACGAGATAGGCAGATAGATTCAGATCAGGTAAGCTAGTTTGCCTGACTTCGATG
This sequence comes from Leptolyngbya sp. CCY15150, assembly GCF_016888135.1. Lineage (NCBI taxonomy): Bacteria > Bacillati > Cyanobacteriota > Cyanophyceae > Leptolyngbyales > Leptolyngbyaceae > Leptolyngbya > Leptolyngbya sp. CCY15150. The sequence goes on along the minus strand of NZ_JACSWB010000141.1, from coordinate 13,186 downwards.
TCGCTCGCCACCCGCATTGTTACAGAAACCTGAGCATATCTGCCAACGGACAGGATGCCCCGTCAGAGTTGAGGAAGGCGATCGCCTGCGAGTCTAGCTTCGTGCTGAACGGACAGCCCATCCAGAAAATTGCGGTCTTCTGTGACATGGGGAAACTTGAGCTGCGATTCGGCAATGCCCTGCTGCACCATGCGCTGGCGCAGATGTTCAAAACTGCCGGGTTCTAAAATTCGCAGTCGCGGCAGCGGAATTTGGTCGCGCCGCTTGATGGCGTAGAAAGCGCTGACATCTTTTAGGGTGTCATCAAACCGCTGTAGAAATGTTTCTGGATCAGGGAGCACGGCACCGGGTGCCAATTCAATATTGACCAAATAGTGGGACGGAATGCAGTCTTTAGACAGCGTGATACAAAAGTTTTCCAGGGCTAACTGAAAGGTTTTTTGTAAAATCTGCATCACCTGGATGACCTGAAACTCCGTGGTTTTCTCCGTGGATGATGACATGACTCCCCCACGGCGATGACGAAAGATGATGGTGGGAGCTTGACCGACAAAGCCAGCAATTTCAACCACGTCTCCCAAGTCATAACGATAAAACCCGGCATAGTTGGTCAACACAATGCGGTAGCGATCGCCCACTGTCACGTCCCAGGGCAGCACCGTTTTGGGGTTATCAACCTCCCATTGGTCTTCGGGGATAAATTCATAAAAGCCGCTTTCGATCGACAGGATTGCTGCATCCGTATTAAAGTCTTGATGCACGCCCATGGTGCCTTCGGCACAGGCATAGACACCACCAAAGATTGGCATATCGCCAAAGTATTCGGGGAATCGCTCAAAATAGAAATTTGACGTGCCGCCCCGTGCGGTGATCATAAATGAGAGGTCAGGCCAGGCCAGGTGCGGAGTCAGACGTCCGTGCTGGCTGATCTGGTGTCGCAGTTGAGCCGCTCGCGCCGGAACCGCTGAGCATTGCCGCTCAAATTTGGCGCGCAACTCGGGTTCAAGCTTCAGCCCCTGGGCAATTTTGCCCGTTTCTAAATCTTGAATCATCTCCTCGGCGTGGCGCTCTAGGTAATTGCACATTTGCAAGGCCGACACTGGAAATGTGGCGCTAATGATGCGAAGCGATGCATTCCGCAGGGCAAACAGCAAACACATGTAGGTGCGCGCGGCAGTGTCAGAAATTTGAAATACCTCAAACGGATAGGTAAACACCTGGCGTAGGAGGGGGTTGGTTAACCGCAAGTCGCTGGTGCTGACGGGAGCATAGGGAATGCCGCTCGGAGTGTGCCCCAGGGCGTTGCTCGACAGCGGAAATAGCATCTTGCCCAAGGGTCGCCCATTGCGGAGAGCGGCATCGGCTGCAAACCCGATGGACGTACGACTAGCGTTTGCTAAGGCTTGGCGCGATCGCTGGGTGACTGGAATCAGCTTTTTTTCACCGGTTGAGCCGCTACTAATATTGAAATAAATCAGTGGGTCAGCCGTCAGCACATTCGGCTCTCCCATGGACATGCGCTGAGTGTAGGGTCTAAAACCGCTGTAGGACTGCACCGGTAGCCGTTCTTGAAACTGATCAATCGTCTGGATATCTGCCAGCCCGTGTTCTTGACCAAATGCAGTGGATTGGTGTCGGTGTAGCAGCGATCGCAAAAACTGCTCTTGAACGCTCGGTGCCTCTTCAACCTGGCGCAGAAACTTTATCTTTGAACGCCGCATCACAGCAGCTAATCCCTTAAACAACAAACGTTCCATGGTTTGTATCTCGTGTAATAAATCTTGTGTGAAGGGCAAGTGTTGAACCATTCATGCCAAGTCATCTAGGAATCTGGAGTTGCTTCCCAGATAAAAATCTAGTTCTAGGCTTGGATAAAGGTTAGATATTGGTAAATGATAGATATTCAGTGAATAAAACATCGGTGAATGAACGTTTTTTTATCAGATCATCGTTTAACACGTCGCTATGCATCACTTATGTGGACAAGTAACGCATTCCCGTCTCGTTATAGCGGGGCCACAACATGGCAAAACTTGCCCATGCGATCTGCCACCAGATCTGGCCGAATTTCATCAGGCAAGAACGATCGCCAGGGACGCAGGTAATGCATGGGATGTTCTCGCTGCATCTGCTGGGTGCCGCCACTGGTAATATTCAGCAAAATGCAGTCATCTCGCTTGACGGTGCCCATCTCAACGGCTTGGAGCAGGGCCGCAGTCGCGACGCCGGATGCCGGACAGATATCAATACCTTCTAATTCTTCAAATAAACATCGAGCCCGATCCGATTGGGCGTTGGTGATGCTATACATCTTGCCCTGGGTATCACTGAGCGCATCATAAACACCCCCGATCAGCCCATAGGCCGGATGGCGATTGGTCAGCACATGCGCCGAGACCTGCTGAATTTGCTCGCGGGCGACGAGCTCATGGGTGGAGGGTAGCTCTCGCAGCCCCGCATTCCAGGCATCGACCATGGGAGTAAACGGAGCATTTTGGGCGAGATGCAGCTTCATTTTGTGGTCGCCAAAGCGGCCATCGGCCAGAAATCGTAGATTGGCTTCCCAAGCTGAGATGCCCCCCGTACCTGACCCGACCGCTTGAAAGTAATGATCGGGAATCTGACCGATCGACACAACCGCATCCAACACCGTTGTTCCCATGCCATCTCGACGTGCCACATTGGCCGCTCCCCCTTCTGGAAAAAAATCGTCCATCTGGCTGATGATCTTACCAAGGGCGATCGCATCTGAATAGTCGCCTTTGCCGCCCACGACAATCAGTTTGACATTGGGATGAAAGGGCTGGGAAGACCAGATGGCCGATAAGCTGCTTTCAGGAATCACTAGACAAAGCGGCATCTCTAATTGAGAACACACATTGGCAAAGGCTCGACCTGTATTGCCAGCCGAGGCGATCACCAGCGTTTGCGAATGGTTCGACGGCACTCGCCCCAAGACTGATGGGGCTTCTAGCTCCTTAAACGAACAGGTCAACAGGTTTGCATTGCGCTCTTGCCAATAGCCGTTAAAGCTGATAAATAGTCGTTCTAGCCCCAGATAGTTTGCTAAGACATGGCTAGCATAGGTGATCGGTTTTCCAGAGAGGTTGAGACAGGTTTCAACGGGCAGCCAGTCAATAAACTGAAAGATGCCAGGCAGATGAGATTTGACCTGCAGCGTTTGATTTGCGTAAACCGCACGCAGAAGTGATGGCTCATGGTTGGCATCACAGTGGAGGCGAAACGGATCCGCTGCATAGGTGGCTTCACACTTCAAACAGCGCAGCATATAGGCTGGCTGACCAACTGACTGATTATGAATCTCAGACATAAGATCTTAGACAAAACATGAGTTCGACAAAGATTAGAGTGCAAGAGCACAGGTTGAGAGCTACGCTCAAAGTCTTGAATTCTAAGCACCTCAGCCATGTCATTCAGTCTAGCGTGCCTCGACCTCACCCAGATCTTCTGTGATATGGACGATGTTTATCGCGAGTTTGAGCCGCACGGTGAGCGATCGCTCCCTTCTCACGTTTTCCCCAAGGCCATGCTCAATACCGCCAAAGTTTGGGCAGCAGCGGTATGCAATATTACATCGGTTGTTGGCAGAGAGAGCGATCGCTGGCGTAGGACAGCGACGTAAACCTGTCGATGGCCAGGTGATCGGAGTGATAGTGCCCGTGACTCGTGATGATCATGCTCACGGTTATGCTCACCGTGGCCGTGGTTATGGTCGCAGTGGCTGTGGTCGTGGGGCCCACATGAGCATCGTCAGCGCTCTCACCGCCAAAGTACTTGCCCGACTCAACTAGCCCCACGCTGAGAATCAGCGGCATCTATTAATTTCGCACCAAAAACTAGTACAATTGAATTACTTTGGTTCTCGAAAACAGCCTATGTCTTCTGCTTCAGACTTGCATCCGCGCTGCGGTTGGGTTCACGACGACCCGGTCGAGGTGGCCTACCATGACAAGGAATGGGGGGTGCCGCTGCACTGCGATCGCAAGCATTTTGAGTTCATCCTTCTTGACGGCTTTCAGGCGGGGCTGAGCTGGATCACCATTCTGCGCAAGCGAGAAAATTTCCGCACCGCCTTTGACAACTTTGACCCCGAGGTCGTAGCCCATTACGGCGAGGCCAAGCAACAGGAACTCTTGCAGAATGCAGGTATTGTCCGCAATCGCCTCAAGGTTGCTGCCGCCGCCCGCAACGCCCAGGCTTTTCTGAAGATCCAGAAGACCTACGGCAGCTTCGATCGCTACATCTGGCAGTTTGTTGAGGGTGAAACCGTGCAGAATACCTGGGCAAAGATGGACGAAGTTCCCGCCCGCACCCCCGCCTCAGACGCGATGAGTAAAGACCTAAAGCAGCGCGGTTTTACGTTTGTGGGTTCCACCATCTGCTACGCCTACATGCAGGCGGCGGGCATGGTCAATGACCACACCATCGACTGCTTTCGCCATCGGGAATTAGGCTAAGTGCCATGGCACACGATCGCTCTACTCCTTTGCCGCTGAGATGGCTTGACCTGAAATAGCTAGATAAATGCCGATCAGCACTATCACAAAAGCAATGCTATTCACCCAACCCAGATGCTGTCCAAACAGCACCGCAGCCAACAATGACGACATGACTGGAATTGCTAGCATTAATACAGATACCAGGCTAGAGGAAAATGACTTGAGGCTGTAAGTCAGCAGACCATGCCCTACAACCTGAGAAATTAAAGCTAGAGCGACGACTGCCAGTGAGCAGGTTGCGTTGCTGGGAAACAAACGATCAGAACTCAGGTAGGCAAACGGGAGCAGAAAGGCGGCTCCAATGAATGACAAACCCGCCATGGTCGCAGCGGTTGAATAATGTATCCGTAAGCGCTCGACACAAAGCAGCGTGATGGCTAGAAAGATCGCGGCTAGAAGGGCTGCGGCATCGCCGGTGAGCTGTGCATCTGCCAGGTGTAAATCTTGGATGCCGATCGTGATTACCCCGGCGATCGCCACTGCCAAACCAATCACAAAGCGACGATTGAACTGTTGCCCCAGCAGCAACCAGGCTCCCAGAGTCGTGAACAGCGGCATCAGGTTATTGAGCAACGTCGAGTTGGCTACCGTTGTCTGAGTTAACGACCAGGCGGCGCATCCCAGCGACCCGGCGAAACTACAGCCAGCTAATACGAAGATCCCCATAATTCGCCAACGATTTGGATGCTGATCCGCAAGAGGCTCGGTTGATCGATTCTTGTTCCGTTGGGAAGGCCAGGATTGCCATAGAGCAAAAACAATTCCGGCGATCAGAAGCCGATTAAACGCGATCGCGCCCGGACTCATCGATCGCTCAGCAATCACGACCAAAATGGACGCGCAGGCAATACTTACCAATGCGATCGCCAGACCTAATCCCGCCCAATAGGGGCGCAGCTTTTTCAGACCCACCAGCCAGCTATTCTCAACCCTAAAGGGCTGATTGTCCATCACTATGTCAACAGGTTTTCTTTCCTCAACGTGGGCCAGCAACCCTTGGTACGCCAAACGACGAAGAGAGTAAACCGGCGAAAGAAACATAAGCAAATCTCCTGACGTGTAAATAATCGGACATTTAATCGGTAGCAAGATATAAGAAATGTGGAACGCATAAATTGTATACAATCAATGTATACTAAATTTACATACAGAACAAAGCGGTTTTGTTGCCAATCCATGACGGGTTGAGCATGACCGATGCCACGCTGGCTAATGCGAGGGGGAGGGTTTACTCGCACTCAAACAGTCTGCCAGATTAACCTGTGGCGGTAGTGCTGTATGAATGCATGACATCGGAATGTGAGCAAGATACTCAAAAACCTTTTTAGACAGGCGTTTCGATGATTCAAGCAATGAATGCCTCAAACCTCTGTTGAATAAGGGTTTGAGGCATTCATTCTTCTTGAAAAAAAACAACACTATCGTGCATCTGGCAAGATCTGAACCCAATGACACGGGTTCCTTATTCCACCGATTGATAAAGACCAGAGCGGCTCGTCGTATAGCCACAAGCGGCCAAAGATTCAGCCAGTTTTGTCGCACAAGCAATACTGTCTAACACTGGTACGTCTAACATCGCCGCAACTTGGCGAGCCATACCTGCCACGGGGCCACCGCCTAGAATCAACACATCAGCTCCATCTTGAGTCAGAGCTTGCTTACCAGCGTCCACACAAGCGTCGAAAGCCTGACTCGGATCTGCCAGAATAGCGCTGTAGCTAACATCCGCAATACGCACGGAAGCTAAGCGTGAGTGGAGCCCATAGCTACGGGCTAAATCGACCATGTTGATAGCATTGTGCCGACCAAAGCTGATCACGCTGTATCGACCGCCTAGCGTATGAGCCATCAGCATGGCCGCTTCCGTGAGCCCGACAATAGGAATAGTAAGCGTCTGACGCGCCGCCTTCAGCCCCGGATCGCCAAAGCATCCGATGATAGCGGCATCGTGCCCAGGAGCATTTTGTTGGAGTGCAAGCACCGTTTGCACAGCAGCTTCAGCAAATTCAAGATGGGAACGGATGACCGCAGCTCCGGAGGCCGTAACACCAGTAATGGTGGTATGCGGGGAAGCAACAGTGTTGGCCGTTTCAACCATCCGCTCAGTGACCGCTGTCGTTGAATTGCTGTTGACCAGAAGTAGTCGCATAAATGTTCACGCCGCAAAGGGACTTCAAACTCAGGAGTTATGTTCTAGTGAAACAGTCTGTTCAATACTCGTAACCCGGTTTAGCATCACACCGATTATGAGGTGGACTGTAGGCACTATCGACGGGCGCAATTCCTATGACTACCAATCGTTTTGAGCGCTGGCTAACTGGGTTTTATCAGGCAAACCAGTCAAATAGGATCAACTATAGTGAAGGTTGACGCGTGGCTAACCGTTCGGCCAAGCTGAGTCGCGGTTCTAATGCCGCAAAGGTATTGAGAGCGGCTTCAATCCCATCGAGGTGCTTGTGGCTAACAGCAACAGCCTGCTCCACATCTCCCGCTTCAATACAATTCAAAATTTGACTATGCTCATCCTCGGTACACAACGGCATATTCCTCACATCGTAGAAATATGCCAGCGATGTAAGGGGAATCAAGTCTTGTAAAAAGCGTCCCAAGTAACCATTCTGGCTAAGGGCTGCTAACTCGATATGGAACTGCATCGATAACCGGGTGAGCCGTGGATAGTCGTTTTGCTTACAGGCCTTCCGCTCTTGGGCAATCAGTTCACGTAACGCCTGCACCTGGTTGGGGAGGATGGAGCTAGTGATTTCTTGAATAATCGTACCTTCAACTAATCGCCAGGCCGCATAAATTTGCTGCGCCTCTTCAAGACTAATTCGGGCGACAAAAGCTCCCCGATTCGGCTCTTGCCTCACCAAGCCTTCACCAGCCAAACGCAATAACACTTGACGGATGATGGTGCGACTCACGCCAAAGTGCTCCGCCAATAGGGTCTCGCCCAGCTTCGTGTCGGGAAGCAGTTGTCGCTCGCAGATCGCGTTCCGCACTTCTGTGTAGACCGCATCTTCATTGAATCGATTGGAAGAAGGAACAGGAAGCATAACTAGCCATCGAAAAATGAGCAAGAGTGCATACATAAATTGTATACAAAGCTCTACGATTATGCACGATTATTCCAATTCATTCCGGCTCATTCCGACGACAGATGCCGATCGAAAGCCGGTATGACGCCCCCAACAACTGCTTTGTGCAAACGTATTGAAATACACAAAATCATCAACAAAGATTGTATACAATTTTTGTGTTCCGGAATTGCATACCAAGTCGATTAAGTATTCTTTGTCTGATTAGCAGTACTAGCAGCTACCGAATGTGTCGATTCAATCGCATTAGCATGGGCAAAATTTATCTCGTTGCCAATTAGGGCCAGTGCTAGAGATTGTTCTTAACTTTTACGAGGTTGACGTATGGATATCGTAGAGCAAGTTGTCCCAACTCACGGGCATCCCTCATCTCAGTCCTTGACCGACTTGTCTGGCCATAGCTTACGCATTGAGAACATCACCCATCGTTATGGGGACATGATCGCTCTGCGAGATATTTGTCTTGATATCACCCCAGGTGAATTTATTTCGCTATTAGGGCCTAGCGGATGTGGTAAAACAACACTTTTGCGAGTCATTGCCGGATTTTTGAAGCAGTCATCGGGTCATATTTTGATTGATGGGCAGCAGGTCGATGCCTTTTCGACAAGCCAGCGTGGCGTCGGAATTGTGTTTCAAAACTACGCCTTGTTTCCCCACAAAACCGTTTGGGATAACGTCGCTTATGGTCTCAGAGCCCAAGGTGCTTCCCGTGGTCGTGTTGCTAACAAAGTGGGCGAAATGTTGGATCTAGTGCAGCTCGGCCACTTGGCTAAGCGTTACCCAGCAGAACTATCGGGGGGACAGCAACAGCGTGTCGCGATCGCCCGCGCCTTAGCAGTCGAGCCCAAGCTGATGCTGCTTGACGAACCCTTTAGTGCCCTGGATAAGAATTTACGGCTCGATATGCAGATTGAGATTCGCCGCTTATTCAATGCACAAGGAATCACGGCCATTTTAGTGACCCATGATCAAGAAGAAGCCATGAGTATGTCAGATCGCATTGCGGTGCTTTCCAATGGAGAAGTCCATCAGTTTGATTCTCCAAGCCAAATTTACGATCATCCGGCCACGCCTTTTGTCAGTTCTTTTGTGGGTAACTGTAACCATTTGTCTGGACAGATCATTGGTCGAGAAGCAGGGACATGTGTCGTGGAAGTTCCCGGTGGGGGACGTCTGAGAGCTGCCCATGATGAAGCGCTGGCTCCTGGAACGCAAACTCGTTTAGCGGTTCGTCCTGAGAACTTGCAAGTGCAGACCAGTGCCAGACCTTATTGTATTCCTGGTACGGTCGAGATTTGTATTCCGCTGGGGTCACTCATGACCTATGAAGTCAGCATTGCACCCGGGTTAGAAATCAAAGTCTCCCAACAGCGGATTGCTGGCTCGCGCCTGCTTCAACCGGGAGAAAAAGTTTACCTCGAACCGGTTTCTCCGGCAGCTTGTGTCTTATTTCCGGCTGCGGTATAAGCACTACAGCTTCTGTATTTTTGACAACTTATTGATCTTTTCGAATTATTTCACCTATTGAGGAGTTTCTCATGTCTTATCGGTCTCTTGGCAAGGTTAGCCGGCGCTCTGTTTTAGGAGCAGGGCTGTTTGTGGGTACAAGCATGTTACTCAAAGCCTGTGGTGCTTCCACAAGCGAGAGTGTGGGAGGCGCTAGCGGCGGCGAGCTGATTGCGACGACCTTTGCAGGTAGTTGGGAACAGTTTTATCGAGACGTATTGGTGCCGGCCTTTAGTGAAGCCTCAGGCGGTACGGCCAGCTTGGTACCAATGGTGTCATTAGAGCAAGTGGCTAAGCTCACAGCTTCTCCGCAAAATCCCTCGTTTGATGTGGTGCTCCTAGATGAAGGCCCCTTCAATGCTGCTGATAAGGAACTGTTTGAAAAAATTCCAGTTGATCTCATTGAGAACTACGACCAGGTGCATCCTGATTTGCAAAGCTCTGATGGTTGGGGGCCAACCACGGGCTTGCAGGTTATTGGCCTAGCTTACAATCCTTCTACCGTATCTTCTCCGCCCACGTCTTGGAACGATCTTTTGGATTCCAAGTATCAGGGTAAGGTCTCTATGCAGGGAATGCAGACGACACAAGGCACCTCGGTTATGGTGCAGTTGGCCAAGATGAACGGCGGTAGCGAAACGGATATTGAGCCCGCTTTCACGGCATTGAGAGATAAACTCAAGCCCAATCTCAACGGGATTGCGGCAAATTCTGGAGCCCTAGCGACGCTATTTCAGCAAGGCGAAGTCGATCTGGCCCCCCACGATTTGAACAATGTGATTAGCCTGCAAGCCAAAGGAATTGATATTGAATGGGTAGCGCCTCAAGAAGGGGCGATCGCCCTGCGCCCGGCTCAGCAGATCGTAAAAAATACTGCTGCCAGCATTGAGCTCGCCGCTGCTTTCATCAATGCCGCCCTCAGCGAAGAAGTTCAAACCGCCATGGCATCTGAACCCTATTATTTCTTGCCATCGAATAAGAATGTGGCGCTATCGGGCCTCTTAGCAGAAAAATTTGGTGCCTCAATGGATGAGGTGCTTAGCCAACTCGTGTTCTTAAACTGGTCTGAAATCAATCCTCGACGCACCGAATGGATCGAGCGATTTGATCAGGAAATCCAAGCATAGGTTCACAGTCAGTCAAGCCGGTCGGGATATGCTCGGCACCATTCACCTTGTCGGTGTTGCCCCGCGCTGGATTGACTCGCGATCGCCCCCTCAGACCCTCAGACAAGGATGATTTGCCGTGAATGTTTCTAATTTTTTCCGTCCTCAGCGGGGGCAGTTAGCGTTGCCCCTAGCGATATTCCTCCATGCATTTTACGTGGCTCCTCTTATTGTTCTGATTACCACCAGCTTTCAAGGAGCCAATGGATTAGGCCTCTCGCTAGGCCATTATCTGGAGTTTTTTCGCGATTCTGGTTATGTCCAGGTCTTGGTAGACACCTTTTTCCTCGGGCTACAAGTGACGATCGCTTGTTTAGTGTTCGGATATCCAGTAGCTTATTTCTACACCTATTCACCTGCCAAATGGAAAGGGATTCTAACTTTCCTGATTATGCTGCCACTTCTGACCAGTGCCGTAGTTCGGACATTTGGCTGGGTCGTTATCTTAGGGCGTCAGGGATTAATTAATGGGGCACTTATGGGGCTGGGCATAATCGATGAACCCATAAAGCTCCTTTTTACCCATCAGGGCGTCGTTATGGCGATGACACAAATTTGGTTGCCCATGATGGTGCTGCCCATTGTGGCTTCAATGTCCCAGATTGATCCGCACTTAACGTCTGCTTCTAAAAGTTTGGGCGGTGGCTTATGGCGCACTTTTTGGGAAGTAACCTTTCCGCTGACGCTCCCCGGCTTGATTTCGGGCTGCCTGTTGGTATTTGCCCTGACGGTTAGCTCCTTTGTCACCCCTTCTATCATTGGGGGCGGGCAGCTCATGTACATGCCTACGCTGATTTATCAGCAGGGCGTGGTTTTACTGAATAAGCCATTTGCGGCAGCAGTTTCCGCGATTTTGCTAGCCATGGTGCTACTCGTTGTGTTTGGCTTCAGTTCTTTTGGACGGCGAACTCAGCGGTATGTCAAGTAAGATACAATCCGGTCGAATGTTCATAGCTAGGACATCCTACAGTTGATTCCCCCGCTGCGCTGCCCCTTTAATGAGGGAGTTACAGATGTCTGGATACTACCCAAGCCTTGAATACATTCTTAACCGGATTTGATATGACGAGGCGATCGCCTTATTCAACCGATCAGATTTATCAGGAGACGACCCATGGCAGTTTCAACCTCTCGCTCAAATCGATCTATCCGCAGTAATTTGACCTGGCTGGATCAGCTTTCCTTCCGGCTGATCATGGGGGGACTTGCCATCTTCAGCTTAATTGTTTTAACAGTGCCGACGCTAATTGTTCTGTTAGCATCCTTGAGTTCTGCTCAAACACTCCAATTTCCTCCGCCCGGCTTATCCTTCCAGTGGTACATTTCACTCCTGACGTTTACGGAAGTGAAAGCTGCTGCTTGGACAAGCCTTCAAGTGGCAACCATGACGGCGATTATCTGCATTGTATTGGGTATTTGCGCTTCTTTAGCTATGGCCAGGAGTCGCGCCCGTTGGGTCACTGCCATGGATGCCCTCGTCATGTCGCCTTTAGCGCTGCCTGGCGTGGCTGTAGGACTGGGTATTTTGACCTTTTTTAGCCTAACGGGAGTTCGCCTATCGATCGCGACCCTTGTGATCGGGCATGTGGTGATTTGTACGCCCTATGTGGTTCGCAACATTCTCGCTAGCTTGACTCAACTCGGATCGATTCTGCAAGAAGCCTCGGTGGCACTGGGGGCCAGTCCTCAGTATACGTTTTGGCAAGTCACGTTGCCCTTGATCAAACAAGGTGTCCTGATTGGCGCATTCATGGCGTTTTTGACGTCTTTCGATAACATCACCGTATCGCTGTTTCTCTCGGATGCGCGGACTGAAGTACTGCCTATTCGGATGTGGTCGATGATTGAAAATGACCTCGACGTTCGAGCAGCGGCGATTTCTGGAGTTCTAATTGTCATTACCGCAGTGCTGATGATCATTATGGAACGGGTTTCTGGGCTATCAAAAGTGCTGATTGGCGATCGCTAACTGTAGCGGCTCACAAACAAAACGATGTTGGGGTCAGATAATGTGCGAATAAGACGGCATTGCTAAATCGATAGATGATTTGCCCTCATCCTCAACCCTTCTCCCTAGGGAGAAGGGAGCTAGAACTTCTGTTCCCTCAACACTAGACAATCTGATTCAGATTAGCTTACAGCAATTATTTCCCAGCTTCCCAGTTCAGAATGTAGCGTTCTTGTTCTTGGGTCTCAGGCGATCGCCTTCTGCGTGACTTGGGGCACTGTTTCCAGAGTTCATGGAGTTGGTCGAGGGCGACTGGGCCGGCATGGCCGTGGCGTGCTAGCCAACAGCCCACAATCACGCCTGTGCGTCCTACTCCACCCCAGCAATGGAGATATACCAGTTCTCCTCGGTCGATGGCGTGGTCGATGGTGTCTAGAATATCTTGGGTTATCTGGGGAGAGGAGGGTACGGATACATCCTGAATGGGGAAGCGATAGTGGGTGGCGGTGCCTAGCCACTGGGCATAGGGCAAGAGTCCTTCATCGGCTTCGGTTAGGTCAATAAAGGTGGTGACGCCGCTGTCTAGCAGCCTGCCCAGCTTGTCGCGGGAGGTTTGGTCGTCTTTGTCTCTGGGATATTCACCGGCTAGGAATGCTCCTGAGACAATCCAGTAACAGTTTTGGATGGGTTGATTCATAGCCGTTATTGTAGTCTAGGCTGGTTGGACTGAGGGAGAGGATCATGCTCTGATGTTGAGTCAATGGCCTGCCTCTAGTGGCTAGGATTCAGGACTACCAGATAGTACGTAGATCCCAGTATTGTCTTGAGGGCATCACGATGGATGAGCAGCGATCGCCCCCTAGGATGCCTGCTGTTGCTGCAAGTCAGCCATCCACCGTGGGGTGCCAAACATGCCTGCCAACAATCCTGTCACGCTGAAATCGG